>JBFJMG010000076.1:0-5617 GCA_041634015.1 Nitrosopumilaceae archaeon | reverse complement strand
GGGTCTCAGATAATGTCCAAATCAGTATTTGAGGCGTCTGGACATCTGTCCAGTTTTGCAGATCCAATTATCAAATGTAAAAAATGTAAACTAACTTTTAGAGCAGATAAATTAATCTCGGAGTCTGCTAAAATTGAAATCCCTGAAAGTGCAGATTTGGACGAATTTGATAAATGTATTACTGAGAAAAAAATTTTATGTCCACGATGTAAGGGAGAATTTGATAAAACCAAAAAATTTAACATGATGTTCAAAGTAGGAATTGGTCCCGATGACGAACCTGCCTTCCTGAGACCTGAAACGTGCCAATCGATCTTCGTTGATTTTCCTCGAATATTCAAAACAATGCGTGGAAAGCTACCTTTGGGGATAGCCCAGATCGGTAAAAGTTTTAGAAATGAAATTTCTCCCCGTCAAAGTCTTTTAAGGCTGAGGGAGTTTTATCAGGCTGAAATTGAAGTCTTCTGTAATCCAACAAAATTAAATGAATTGAAAAAATTTTCTGAAATTCAGGACACCTCAATTCGATTGCAAATTGATTCAACAGTCGAGGAAATGACCTGTAGAGAAGCAGTAGAAACAAAAAAGATTCCCAACAAATTTGTGGCTTACTATCTTGGTTTACTAGTTGAATTTTATGATAAAACTGGGATAGACTTTAGCAAAACGAGATTTAGAAAATTAGGAGAAAAAGAAAAAGCATTCTATGCTGAAATTGCATTTGATTTTGAGGTAGAGACAACCATTGGTTGGCTAGAGCTGGTTGCTTGTAATTATAGATCTGATTATGATTTAAAGAGTCATGCCAAAATGAGCAAAGAGAAATTTGAGGTAATGGACGACGAAACCAAGATTCTTCCGCATGTATTTGAAATTTCTATGGGAATTGATCGAAGTTTGTACACCATTCTGGAGCATAGTTTGAAAATAGACAAAGCAAATGAAAGAACAGTTTTGTCGTTAAAACCATTTTTATCCCCAATTCATGTTGGTGTTTTATCACTTGTAAAAAAAGATGGATTAAAGGAAAAAACTGAAGAAGTATTCTTTAAAATAAATAGAAAATTTGATGCTTTCTTGGATCATTCTGGAGCAATTGGTAGAAGATATAGAAGGTTGGATGAAGTTGGGGCACCATTTGCAATTACTGTAGACCATCAGACATTAGAGGATCAAACGGTAACCCTTCGAAGCCGTGATTCAATGGAACAAAGAAGAATTAAAATTTCAGATATTGAATCTGAATTATCAGGTGAGGTTAGCTTCCCCTAGATTTTTATTCGTGAAAACAAACAGATGAATGGTGCGATACTATTTTTTTATAATTTTTGTTTTCTTAATTTTTTTTGAAAATGCAAGCGCACAAGAGAGTAAAAACCCATCCCTGATTACCAACACAGATGAAATTCCATGGTACGAATTTAATGTAGTTGCAAGAGAGGCAAAAATTATCGAATTAGATAATATCCATGCAAAAAGTTGGCAGATAACTATTGACAATAATTTACAGTATACCGATGTAGGAGGTAACGCTGTTCTAAGATTTTACGATGCTGATATTTCTGAGAAATTTATAGAGATTGGAATGGGCGGTCCACCAGATGATAAATTTTGGGTGGCAGTACAACTTCCAGAGGAGGGATATGTCGTAGTACATAATAGATTAGAGAGGGGGTGGATACCAGAAACCAAAGTAATTGCATCATATACCGACCAGGCGGGTTTGACTGTAAATAATGGAGAGAGAATAGTCCTCACCAATTTGGATATTGATTTATTTTCTATTAAATCATTTTCAACTTATGGCCTTGAGGGTTCAACGGATAACGCTGCAGTTTTTTCTGGAAGTATGAATGTTGAATATTTATCAGGGGATCCTGCCCAGAGTATGTTACATTTGTTTCCATTCTATGTTACCGCAGGAATAGGTATAATTGCTGCGATTGCGTTTCTCACAAAGAAACGTTCTTCATAGATTTAAAATATTTACAATTTTTTTTTATTCTACAAACTTTACAGAGAGGAGAAATAGGTTTACAAATATTTTGTCCATACATAACAAATGTGTCATTGATATTTAGCCAATATTTTTTGGGTATTTTCTTTGTTAATTCCAATTCGGTTTCCTCAGGAGTTTTGGTTTTGACTAACCCTAATCTATTGGAAATTCTGTGTACGTGAGTATCAACTGGAATGGCAGGTTTATCAAATGCATAAACTAACACGCAGTTTGCTGTTTTTCTTCCTACACCAGGTAGGTCTGTTAACTCATCTAATTTTTCAGGTACCTTTCCTTTAAATTTTGAATTAATTATAGAGGCAACCTCGATTATCCGTCTAGCTTTCACGTGGTAGAAGCCAATTGGTTTTATTATTTTTTCAATGTCTTTGACTTTTGCGTTGGCCAGTGAATTTGGTGAATCATATTTTGAAAAAAGTTTTTGAACTACTTCTGTAGTTGTTTCATCTTTGGTTCTAGCGGATAAAATCGTTCCAATTAAAATGCTAAAAGGACCCCTATTCTCAGCATTATGTAATTCTCTAAGTGCAGTCATTCTGGGAGGTTTTACTTTGTTCATTGTGGCTACCATTCCATCAATAATTTCTTTCATAGTTCTAGTTCTGCGTAGTACAAGTATTATATCTGTCATGAAAATGTATGTATGTTGGAACTTACCAAAGACGAAGAATCTGCAGTTAAAGGAGAAAAAGGCGAAGTTTTAGAGCTCGCATATAGAATTCTTGTTGCAACCGGGGAAGCGACAAATGCTGACAGATTAATTCCTATAAAATGGGCCCATTTATCAGGTGTAAATTATAATACAATTGGAGACGCTGGTGAGGAGTTTCTTTCAGATCTAAGTAAAAATGCAAGAGTCAGGGTAAAAACCACTTTAAATCCCATGGGTTATGATATTGATAGTGTATCAAAGTACGGTTTAGACGATAATTTTATCAAAAAACAAGAGAGTATCAGAAAATCTTATGTCACGATGGGAGTTATTCCATCATTTTCCTGTATACCCTACGAAATATACGAACTTCCAGAAAAAAATTCGCAAGTCTCCTTTGCAGAAAGTAATGCCGCAATATATGCAAATTCTATTGGTAATCTGAAAACCAATAAAGAAAGCGCGTTTAGTGCGCTGGCGAGTGCAATCACTGGTAAAAGCCCATTTTCTGATTTACGAAAAGACACAACTCCGGATATAACTGTCAACATGGATATTGAGAATCCAGATGAACTTACTTTTGGGTTACTTGGGTTTTATGCCGGAAAAATTTCAAACAATTCAGTAGCAATATCGGGGGTTGCTGAAATGGATAAACGTAGTTGTAAATCTCTATGTGGAGGAATGGGAACTTCGGGCACATGTGGGAAATTTATATTGAAAAATGAAGGAAAAACGTCAGAAAAATTACAATTTGATAATAAAGAAATGCAAAACACATATGATGAGCTCAATACGGCTGAAACTGGCGATATTATCACTTTAGGTAGTCCTCAGTTAGGATTGGAAGAGATTATTGATTTATCAAAGATGTTGAAAGGAAGAAAGTTTAGTAAAAGATGCATGGTTTTTTGTCCGCGTGTGGTACAGGAACAGGCTCGAAAAATGGGTCACCTAAATGAGATTGAAAAAGCAGGGTGTGAAATTCTTTCTGATTGTTGCACATGTCTTACTCCTCTAGTTAACAAAAATGAAATTGATTCTGTTATCACTAATAGTATCAAGGGAGCTTATTACCTGAAGAATTCAAATGGTGTAGATGTTAACCTAAGACCGTTAAAGAAAATTATACAAAGTGAAACAAGTTGATTTTAAAAGTAATTGTAAAGGGAAGTGCAAAAGGGAAGATAATGAAAACATCAGACCCAATAAATTTTCTTGGTGCTGTTGATAAAAAAACTGGGAAGATTAAGGACAAACACCATAGTTTGTATCAAAAATCTCTCAAGGATTCAATACTAGTGTTTCCCCATGGAATAGGTAGTAGTGTAGGTGCATATACAATATATTCATTGAAGTCTAATCATTCTTCTCCGATAGCGATGATTTGTTCAAAACCAGATATCACGGTCGTTTCGGGATGTGCACTTGCAAACATACCTTTGATAATTGTTACAAAAAATGAATTTGATAATTTTCAAGATGGTGAGGAAGTCTACCTTAATACCGAATCTGAAAAAATTCTATAGTTTTGCTCTAGTAACTTTTCCTTTTGGTTTTTCCTCCTTGAATACAATTCCCTCAAATTTGTATACCTGAACATCTTCTTTTTTCCAAAAGTCTTTTGGAAGTCCTGCCTTTTGAAAAGTATATTCAAGGAATTCTTTTTCATTCCAATTGTATTCTATTGGTACTTGTGGTAGCAGTAATCCAGAATAGATAGAATGTTTTACAATTAATCCATCTCGGCCCACTTTTATTTTTGTAATATAGTCCTCAGGAGTGTCTACATGAATTTTAATAGGAGGTGTAAGAATTGTTACCTCGAAAATTAATTCATCTAATTCATCGAATTTTACTGGTGAGAATCTTGGATCCTCCGTAGCTGCTGCAATTGAAGCATCATAAAGGGCGTTGCATAATTTTTTATCTGGTAGTGGGAAACCTATACAGCCTCGCAAACCATTTGAGTTATTTAGAGTAACAAAAACTCCTGAATGAAATGAATAAGTTGTTTCAAAATTTTTATCTAGAATTATTTTTTTATTATTTTTTAAATATTCTGTAACAATAGCTCGCGAGGTTTTTACTAAGTTTTCTCCGTCTATATACGTTAACTCGTTATAATTTTTCATTTAATCTTAATACAAATTCTTGTAGGTTATCAATATGACTTCCCTGCCAGTATATCTTATTACAAATAGAACACAGCCAAAAATTCTTACTGTTTTTAAAAATACCTTCGGGTATCTTCTTGTATACAAGGTTTTCTTCAATCGGATTTAAAGTCCCGTTACATAAAGGACATCGTGAGGTGCTTGCATCTATTTTTCCTTTTTCCAGTTTTAATTTTTTAAAAATTTGAAGTATTTGTTCAATTTCCTTGTTTGCAGTAATTAAAATGAAAGGTAGTTTCTCTTTCTTTGCTAAATTTGTAAGTTGTTGATCTTTTGTAACAATTATTCGGTCATCTTTTATTGCCTCCTCTATTAGCTTTGAATCTTTAATGCTGGAAGAGTATGAAGAATCATAACCTAATAACCGAAGTTTTTTTGCAATATTTCCTAGCATCGCATCAATTAAGAATAACGGCTTCTTAGGTTTCTTTTGCATTTTTGCCAAGTCCTGTCTCTATTATATGACTTTCACCAGCAGGTAGTACTCTAACAAAATCATCAATACTAATGGGTTTTGTTTCATCCTCCATAATTTTTAAAAATTCTAATTTTATTTTTTTTGCTAGAGCAGATATTTGGGAACCTGATGGTTCTATTATTGCATAACAAATACAATGTTTCTTTATAGGTTCAGGTGGACCACAACAAAGAAAATAATTTTCATTTTGTTTTACTAATCCAACCGCTAATTTCATTGAGGAAATTTTGCAAAAATTTCGTTGACCATCAATTGTAAAGGATCCTTTAGGAAGATATTGACCACTAGGG
>JBFJMG010000075.1:0-5619 GCA_041634015.1 Nitrosopumilaceae archaeon | reverse complement strand
TTCCAATAAAGTTTAGAGTGATTGCTTTGTTAAGCAAAGCCGAAACATTTTTCGGTTCAATATCAAGTGATTTGTCATAACAACCTATTGCTTCTTCATGTCGTTCTAGTTGATTCAGAGCCAAAGCCTTACTTACCAGAACCCAAGAATCTGTCGGATTAGAAGATAGTAATTCTTCGCAGCAAGCTAGAATTTCTTTGTGTCTCCCTAAACTTTCAAAAGCTAAAATTTTATTTTTTAGTGCATAGGATTCAAAGCCATTAATCTCAAGAACTTTGTTACTACATTCCAAACTTTTTTCAAATTCTTGAGTCTGTAAATATGCAGTAGCCATGTTTTGCAAGGCGATAAGATCCTTTGGATCTTTTGCAAGTAAATCCTTGCAGTATAAAATTATTTCCTCAAATTTTTCTTCCTTATACATTCGTTTTATTACTGTAGTTGGATCAAGTAGATCAATCAGAATTTATCATTTTTAATAAATTCTCATCCTCTTTATTTTATTGCTTTTTTGTAATCTGTTATTTAGGAAATGATGAGATGACTTCGCCTATCATACGGGATGCTAAATGAGATGTTCTATCTGTAATATCATATCTTGGGCAAACTTCCATTATATCCATTCCAATAATTCCTCGATTAACTATAGCTTTTAGAAGATATACTGCATCTGTACTTTGCAAACCGACTGGAACCGGAACTGAAACTCCTGGCGCAAATCCTGGATCGATGCAATCCATATCAAAGGAGATATACACATTTTCTCCAATATGGTCTAAAATTTCCTTTTTAATTTGATTTACTCCTTTTTCAATAAAATCCAACGGGGTAATTACCTTTAGATCATATTTTTTGATATTTTCTAATTCTTCTTTTTCGGGAGTTCTAATCCCAACTTGGATACTTTTGCTAACATCGATATCAGGTAAGACATCAAAAAAAACAGAACCGTAATAATTTGTATGTGTACTAACAAAGTCAGGGTGCGCATCAAAATAAACAAGAGAAATCTTTCCCACTTTTTTTGAAATCGATTTTATTATGTCACGGGTAATTGAATGGTCCCCACCTATGGCAATTGGTAATTTGGAATGAGACATTATTTTTGAATATATATCCGGGATTTGATTTCTGGAAATATCGCCATGATCAAAAACTTTGTTAGTTATTCCTTCAAAAGGTAAGCCTAGAGTTTTTTGTCCATCTCTCATAAAAGAATCTCTTTGATTTGAGATATCACGTATGTATTGAGGTGCTTGAGCCGTTCCCATCCGTAATGAATTTGATTTGGATTCATCAGGAATGCCTAAAACTACAATATCTGATTCTTCAAATTGTTCAGTGTTGGCCCAGCAAATTTTAGCCATTAGTCATGTGTGAATATAAAAGTAGAAAATGTTTTCTTTTATTTTTTTAAAAAATGTAAAATACAAAACTTGTATTTTTTTGAATTTTATTATGATTTTTTACGATTTACTTAAACGATATTCCATTTCTGTTGTTTTTAATAAACAAACAAAGTATTATCTTCAATTTGACTTAGATTAATCTAAGGTAAATCTAAGATGGCAATTAAAGTTCAACCAACAAAAATCAAGCAATCAGTCTATTTGCTGGTTCCTAAGGATATTGCAGAATTAGTAGACATTTCAGATAAGACTACCTTTACCCTTCATATTAGAAGGAATGGAAAAAAGCAAACTCTAGAGTACAGTTTTTCCTAAAATTATTTTTTGACCAGTTTCAAAAGAGCCAAAGCCTGTTTATAGTGTACCTCATCTATCATTTTTCCTTCAATCGTGGTGGCGCCTTTACCTTTTTTTAGAGAGTTTTTGTAAGCATCACATACCTTTTTTGCCCATTGAATCTCGGTGTTGTTAGGATGATAAATTCTATGAGTTATTGAAATGTGATCCGGGTGAATAATGCTTTTTCCTGCATAACCTAAACTTTTTCCTATCTTACAATCATTTTCCAATCCTTTGGGATCGTTTAGATCTTGCCAGATTGCATCAATAGCAGCTACACCAGCTGCTTTTGCATCAATTGGAATCTTTTGTCTAGCAAATTTTGCCCCTTCTGGTTGCTTAGAGTATTCAACACCCAAATCATTGAGAAGATCAAATACTCCAAAAACTAATGCGACGATTCTTTTTGAAGAGGATGCTATTTCAAATGCATTTACCACCCCCTTGGCAGATTCTATTGATGGAATGATATGAATTGGTTTTAGCCTTTGTTTTTTTTCAATTGAGGAGATGATTCTTTCAATTTTTCTTAATTCAGTTACAGTACTTACTTTGGGTATAACTATCCCGTCTATTCCTTTTCTAATAATTTCAGCTAGATCATCGGGAACTATCCCTGATGTAGGAGAATTCGTTCTAACATACACTGCTGCAGAGTAATCAGATCTTGATTTTAGTGACTCTTTGATTAATTTTCTTGCCTTTTTTTTCTCAGTATCAGGAACAGAGTCTTCTAAATCAAAACAGACAATATCTGCAGAGAGTTGTTTTGCTTTTTCTAAAAACCTGTTATTGTTTCCTGGAACAAAGATTAAACTTCGAAAAAGTTCGCTCATTAAACGTTTAGGCGCCTTCTGGCTTCATTAAGATTTTGCCGAAGAAATCTCCTTTCAGCATTTTTGTGTGAGCATCTGCTGCCTCTTCAAAGGAATAAATTGAATCAATTTCGGCTTTAATCTTGCCCCTACCCATCCAGTACAACCCAGCTTCCATCTCAGCCTTTGTTCCTTGAGTTGAACCGAGCACATTAATTCCCTTGAAGAAAATGTGTCGTAAATCAATCTTAGCATCGTATCCCGTAGTTGCACCACAGGAAACAAGGGTTCCTCCATAGTTTAGTAAAGTTAATTGTTTGTTGAAATGAGTTTGACCAATGTGATCAAAGGTTAAATCAATACCCGGTCGTTTGCCTTCCTTTGCGGCAACTTCTTTGGCAATTTTATACACTTGTTTGGACCAATCATCTTGCCTATGATCGACAGCAAAGTCTGCTCCAAGATCAAGACACTTTTGAAGCTTATTTTTACTTGCAGTTGCAATCACTGTACAGTTGTAAAGTTTTGCAATCTGAATTCCAAAACTTCCTACGCCTGAACCACCACCCATTATTAGAACTGTTTGTCCGGGAGTGATTTTTGCTCTTCCCACTAACATATGCCATGAGGTAAGTATTGTCATTGAAGCAGCTGCTGCTTCTTCATAGCTGACGCCTTCAGGAATTTTTGAAATATTTGTCTCTGGAAGGTGTACTAATTCTGCATATGCGCCCCACAAGGGACCTGTTTGAAATCCCCAAACTTGTCTTTTTGAACAATCATACTCTCTACCAGATGTACACAATTCGCATGTTCTGCATGCTAAATTAGAATGAGAAACAACTCTATCACCAACTTTGAAATTTTGAACATCTTCTCCTACTGCAACTACGTCACCTGCTGCGTCAGAGCCTGATATATGGGGCAAAGGAATTGCAATGGGTTCTCCTCTCATGCCCCAAAGGTCATTATAATTAAGCGCTGCAGCCTTTAGCTTTAATACGATTTCGTTGGATTTTGGTTTTGGGTCATCAATGTCTTTTACTTTGAGAATTTTCTTAAAATTATCATCAGGTGCGTATTCCTCATAAACTACTGCCTTCATAGATACGATCCCGATTTAACCCCTAATTATATTTTCTCTGGATTTAGCGCCGGTTGATCTTAAAATCTCGTTTTGGTTGCTGCATAGATAATAAGATCTGCTTTAGTTGATCATCAGTTATTTGGGATCTAATTTTACCCTGTGTAGCCAATCCTATAAGATAATTTTCAACAAGTGAGACAAGTTCGGGCTTTACCATTTTGATGTTGTTTAATCTTAATCGTGCATTTGAATCTAGAATTTGTTTTATTATTGCTTCCTTTTGAGCATTTATCTCTGACTCATTTGGTTGTCTTTCCTGTCCATCTGAATCATCTTGATTTGGAAAACTCATTTCTAGGAATATACTTTTAGTTGTGGATTTTCTACTACCAATTCTTTTAGAATCTCACCGGCAAGTTTGTCTATTTTTTGCATGCCTTGTTTTGTTGCAACTCTACCTTTTTTTTCAACTTTTTCCAAATACCCTAATTTTTCAAGTCCATGTATTGCATTGCGAATAATTGCTCCGCTTGCATCTCTATGACTTGCAATACCATATCCATGTGGTTTGCCTCCACCATACTCTCTGCGTAATCCATGAATTCCAATTGGTCCGTGAATGTAGATTTTTCTTAAAATTGAAGCGCATCTTGTAAACCACCAATCACTGTCATGAGGTGGTTTATCAGCGTGGGCTCCGGTTTTTACAAAGGCTGTCCAACTAGGAGCTGGAATATCTTCTTTTTTCAATATTTCAGTTAATCTACCGATCAAAATATCCGCTGGAACATCATACGCTTTTGCCATAAAGTAAAAAATTCGTAATTCGTTTTATAAATCATTGAGGTATGATTTTTCGGTATGTGTGCCCACAATAGTAGCACGTTATTCTAATTGCTTTAATTGAAGACCCTCCAAGACGTATTTTTGAAGTCAAGCCGGGTACTAGAAAATTTTTACATTTCTTACAAAAATTCATTCGTAGTTGGTAAGGCATACGAATTTTTTGTCTCATGCTTAATTTTCTTGCAAGTTGAGCTTGTTGTTGGGCAAGTTTCGGATTTTTTCTACCATTTAATATAGCGTTTTCAATTAGAATATTCATTCGTTCCACACAGATTTCGTTTCGACTTTTTCTCACATCAATTATGAACTAATCAACCATTTGATTCTATTGAAAAACATGCAGTCAGCGGGATTCGAACCCGCGTCACAGGGTTGGAAACCCCGAATACTAACCAGGCTATACTATGACTGCATAAGGAAGCAGACTCAGATGCCTACATAAAAATTGTTTTTTCGTATTCGTACAGTATTCTGCTTATTACAACATGAGCCTCAAAGGAATTTTTGCCAATTTTTTTTAATTCGGTGAGTTTTTTTATAATCGAGTCGGAAAAATGACCTTTTTGAAAACCACCAACTACAATACAGGAATTTTCATCCAGTTTTGATGAAATATCACTAAAAGAACTCTCCTGGCCTTCTGATGAAAAACCAATCACTTTAGTTGGGTTAATCATTTCAATCAACTCAGCAAAATCCATTTCTTCTAGTTTGAGAAAAATCTCGTTATCTCTCTGGATTATCTTTTCTAAAAACAATTGTTCCATTAATCCAGCAAATCTATGATAGGATTTTGGTAGTCTAATTTTATTTCCAACTGTAATTACTTGATCATTTATTGTGTGAATAAAAATTTGAATTTTATTTTCAAAAAACAACGGAATTGAGCAAGCTTGTAATAGGCTAATATGTACAATGTCTGGTCGTCCTCTTTTTATTTCGTTTTCAATTCCCTTCATTGCAGCAAAGTGCCAAGAATTATCCAAGAGAATTTCAGAGGGTTTTTTTCCTAATCTTCTGGAGTGTGAAACAACCGAAGGATGATTTCGAATTTTCTTTGGAATAAGTTCCAGGGATGCCTCAGCAATTATTAACGATAACATGACTTAGGTAATAGATTGTA
>JBFJMG010000074.1:0-5656 GCA_041634015.1 Nitrosopumilaceae archaeon | reverse complement strand
AGACAGATGATTTAGCTTTGGTATTTTCAGCTAAAACCAGTGGGTCAGATGATCTAAAGGCAATCATTTCAGCTATCTCAACATTAGTTGAGGAGGCAACCTTTGTTGCAAATTCTGAGGGAATTACTTTTAGAGGAATGGATCCATCTCATGTGGCATTAATTGATATTTCTTGGCCAAACTCTGCTTTTGAAAAATACGAGTCAGATAGCGATGTAAAATTTGGAGTGAGGATAGATGAATTCTCAAAACTAATCAAACGAGCTGACAAAAAAGACAGTATTCAAATTAGCATTTCTGAAGAAAACATGCTTTTAGTTACAATCGGTAATAATAAAAAATACAAAATGAGATTAATTGAGAGCTCAGCAACAGACACACCTCTTCCTAAAATCCCATATGATGCAAAAATTGAAATCTCTACAACGGCATTTGATAAAATTTTAGGTGATGTACAGGTGGTATCTGATTATTTGACAATTCAGTCCTATGAGGGAAAGGCCGAATTTTCAGGCAAGGGAGACTCGGGTGAGGTTGTAATTGAAATGGAAAAAGATAACCAAGACATGATTGAGCTCTCCTCCAAAGAAGATAGTAATGGAACATACAGTCTGGAGTATCTTAATCCAGTAGTAAAGGCCGTTGGTACACAAGCCGATTCAATTACATGTGAATTCTCCTCAGCAAAACCACTCAGAATAGAATTCAAGGTTGCAAATATTGGCAGAATTCACTTTTACCTGGCCCCTCGAGTAGAAAGTTAAAGCATTTATGGTGATTTGTTAACAGGTATGTTGACTTGAAGCTTGTTTTAAAATATGGGGGAACCTCAATTTCTTCTCCTAAAGACATCAAAGAAGTTGCAAAATATCTAAACTCGATTTCAAAAAACAATCAAATTGTTACCATTTGTTCAGCAGTAAGCGGCACTACAGATGATCTAATTGAAATATCTAGGTTAATTCAAAAAGAAAACAAAGACCAAGCAAGAAAACTTGCTGCAAAAATAATTTACAAACACAAAAAATTAGCAAATCAAGTTATCTCAAAGAAAAATAACAAAAAGAAACTTTTAGAAATGCTAGACAAGGATTTTTCCGAACTAGTTGATTTAGTTGATGGTATGGTTCTAATCGGAGAGGTCACCCCCCGCTCACTAGATTATCTGATATCTTTTGGAGAAAGACTTTCAATAAAACTAGTAGCTCATGCATTAATAGATATTGGAAAAAAATCCATGGCCTTTTCTGGAAAAGACGTCGGAATTGTTACTGATTCAAACTTTGGTATGGCAAAACCGCTTATGGATACAACCCGGCTCCGAGTTTCAAGGACACTAGAACCATTAATTTCAAAAAAAATTATCGCAGTTATAGGAGGTTTTGCAGGAGCTGATCAGCATGGTCATTATGCTACATTTGGGCGCGGGGGTTCAGATTACACTGCAACGACTATAGCCTCATGCATCAAAGCCGATGAAATTTGGTTGATGAGTGATGTAGATGGCCTCATGACTGCTGATCCTAAGGTAGTAAAGAATCCCAAAGTCCTCAAGGAAGTATCTTATGTCGAGGCAATGGAGATGGCCCTTTTTGGTGCAAAACAAATTCATCCTAGAACATTTGAGCCATTACTCTCAAAAAAAATTCCAATGCGGATTAGAAACACATTCAACACAAAAAATGAAGGAACACTAGTTACCGCTTCTCCAAGTCCTGAAACGAAAAAAACTGTAAAGTGTGTTAGTGCTGTACAAAATAATGGTCTAATAGATGTCAGAGGAGGTAGTATGGTCGGTGCTCCGGGTACAGCGGCAAAAATTTTTGCAACACTTGCAGATGCTAATGTCAATGTGATGATGATATCTCAAAACCCTTCAGAATCAAGTATCTCTATTGTTGTTAAAAATTCAGACCTTGATCGAGCAGTCAATGCACTAGAAATCGAGTGGCTGGGAAAAATTATCAAAAAACTTGAGGTTACTACAGATGTTTCAATAATTGCATTAATTGGATCAGGTATGAGGGGTACCATTGGGGTGGCCTCAAAAGTTTTTGGTGCAGTTGCAAAAAAAGATGTTAATGTTGTTATGATAACCCAGGGTTCATCAGAACTTAATCTTGCATTTGTGGTAAAAAACTCACAAACAAAATTAGCGGTTCAGGCCCTACACGATGAATTTGAGCTAGCAAAAATAAATTAAAAATGGCCAAAGGGTTTTAAGTGAATTCCTAGTCGTCAGATCAATGAATAAGCTTTTTTTGATTCCAATTGTAGCTGTTTTTCTAGTGGGAATCATTGCAATCCCAACTCTTAGCGAGCAATTTGCAGATGCAAAGACTACAAAGAAAATTGATTTTACTAAAACAATTTCATCATCACAGGATCCAGGAATTGGTCATGAAAGTCATCAACTGGCCTTGATTTTAGCACCTAACCTTGATTCACTTTATGATGGCTCGCTTACCTATACTGCAAGTCAGCCAGTCCAAATTGTGGTATTACACCAAATTGCAAAGGGTGACTCTAAGGGACAGCCTGTATGGACTGTAGATGAGCAAAACTATTACGCAATGACTTTGATTGATCAAAAAAGTTATGCAGGGTCAATAGAGTTCACTGGAGCAGCTTTGGCGCTTCATTCACCTCTAAGTGAACCATTTACTGCAACAGTAAGTGTTGATGGATGGGTACGAGGACAACCTACAGAATTTACAACACAGACAATAAAGGTCGAAAAAGCACCAGAAGAAATAAAATTAGCAAGAGCAAACGTTGCAGCTAAAATACCATTACACAAGGGATTCTACAATGGGGAACCTTTGTATTATATTATCACTGATTCTGATGACAAAGATTTAGCAAAACAAATTTCTGAAAAACAGCAATGGAAGGTTGAATACGCACCACCACTAAACAACACAGCAAAAGAAGTGGTAAAGAAGGTCTATGCATTTACTGATGGTGTGTCAGGTGATGGAATTTTTAGATTCCAACCAGAGGTATTCTCAAACACTCCAGCACAGGTAAATGATTATAGTGCAATTCGCTCAATTGTAAAGGCGTCGTGGAAATTAGGACAGAATCCCTCTGTCTTAGATTCTGAGGCAAAAATTCTCAAGGCCGCTGAAGATGGTAGAATAAAACTAAAAGAAACCAATCTGATTTTAAACATGCCACAAATAGTCTGGCCTGAAGGAGAGATGCAAATCCGAGAAGATAAAGTCGTGACAAATGCAACGCCATATTCTGGAGGACAGGTTTTAGAAATTGATAAAAAGGAAATGACTGTCACATTTGTGGCCCACAGAGGATGGGGTCCAGACGGAAGGACAATTTACTACATCGTTACAGATGCCACACCAACAGGCCCTGCTAAAATGATGGGTGCAGTAGATTCTCCATTACTTGGTAATCTTGTGGTAAACTCAGCAGCAGTAGATCTGTTCCAATTTACTAATGGGATTCCTGGTTCTGGACCTATGGGATTCCAGGCAGGCATTGCAGCTTCTGCGCCAGGTGACTCAAACTATAGCCCTCTTTGGAGAATCTATGTCGTAGAATGGGATGATCCTAAACAGGCGCATCTTTTGCAAA
Organism: Nitrosopumilaceae archaeon; assembly: GCA_041634015.1. GTDB lineage: Archaea > Thermoproteota > Nitrososphaeria > Nitrososphaerales > Nitrosopumilaceae > JBFJMG01. The sequence continues at coordinate 2,059 of JBFJMG010000074.1, read as the reverse complement.
CCAAAAAAGACATTGACTATTTCTCATCACAAGAAAAGATTCACGTAGATTTGGCAAGACCCATGAATAGCGATCATATTGTTAATTGTCCCTTTATAGATCCCTTCCAATAGAAAATTAATTCCGTAAAGGGATAAATTATCTAATCCAAGATATCCTGCATTGATTGGAAAACTCTACATCGTTGGCGTAGGTCCGGGTAATCACGATAACATGACTTTTCGTGCAAAACGCGCAATAGAAGAAAGCGATACCATAGTTGGATACGAGACATATGTGAATCTAGTAAAAGATCTAATCTCTGGAAAAGATGTGTACCGCTACGCAATGACTCAAGAGGTGGAACGAGCGCAACAATGCATCGATTTAGCAGAGTCTGGAAAAATTGTATCACTAGTATCAAGTGGAGACCCTGGAATTTATGGAATGGCTGGCCTAATTTATGAAACACTAGCAGAAAAAGGATGGGATCCAAAAACTGGTTTACATGTAGAGATCATTCCAGGTGTATCGGCACTGAATTCATGTGCATCAATTATTGGCTCTCCTTTGATGACAGACTTTGCAGTGTTATCCATGAGTGATCTGCTGGTTCCCTGGGAAATCATCGTCAAAAGAGTAGAGGCAGCTGCCAAAGGAGATTTTGTTATAGTAATTTACAATCCATCAAGTAAAAAAAGAATACACCAATTACAAGACACGAGAAAAATTTTACTCAAATATAGAAAACCAACAACTCCAGTCTCTATCATTAAAGGTGCATTTAGAGAATCCCAGTCGGTAGTCCTAACAGACCTTGAGAACATGGAAAACTATGCAGACAAGCTAGGCATGATTAGCACCGTAATTATTGGAAATTCCTCTACGTATAACTACAAGGATTTGATGATAAACCCAAGAGGGTATCAATCAAAATATAATCTGCAAGAGCCAAATCCGCAGCTAAAAACCTAGACACTCTTTCTAATCGTCTCTACTAGTTCTGGACTCAGATCAAGTTTGTCACGAATTGGCTGTACTATTTTTACTAGATAATTTGCAACGGTTTGTTTAAGATCAGAAGGATGTAGTTTCTTTTGTGCAAAATCTTCTTCTAGTTTTGTATAACTTGTGTATGATACATTTCCGCCAAACTTTTCAGGCCTTTGTATATCCATTGAATCAAACTCATGAAAGATTAGATGCTTTGATAACTCTAATAGTGGATTCTGGATATTTCCCTCCTCACACCATGCCTTTTTTATTTTTGATTTTATCTGCTCGTCTGAATCATGAATGAAAACTCCTGAATTTGGATCAGACTTGCTCATCTTTCCCAAAACAGAGTCCTCTGATTTAGGCTCTGATAGTCCTGGAAGTAGTCTGTGATGAATCGCAACGGGTACCTTCCATCCCATCTTTGGAAATATTTCACGCACAAGCATGTGAATTTTTCTCTGATCCATTCCTGCATGAACAATATCCAAATCAAGTGAATGAATGTCAACTGCCTGCATTGGCGGATAAAGCAGCTTTGCAAGATCAATTTTTTGTTCATCTTCTGATCTGCCCATTATTGTTAGAGTTCGCATTGTACGGGCAAGTGACATGTGTTTTGTGAATTTGACAAACTCTAACCAATAATCTTTTGTGGAATCATAAAGATCAGAGCCTAGAACAATTTTTGCATTAGGACATACAAGCTTGAATGCTTTTTCGTAATATTTTGAAACCTTTGATATTGTCTCCCAGTTACCACCTAGCTTGTCATTAATCAGGGTGTGCCAGTCTGCTAAAAAGACCGTACAGTTTATCCCTGCCTTGATAAAGTCATTAATCTTGAATCCGGTGCTGATAAGACTTCCCAGATGCAAAAACCCAGAAATCTCCAAGCCGATGTAGTGCTTTGGATGTTCATTTGTCTGGAGTAGCTCGGTTAGCTGTTCACGTGTAACTATTTCTTCGGTTGGTGGTCTTTCAATTAGCTTTATCTTTTCAGAAATATCCAAGACAAGCCTTGTTTTAATTGAAAACCTATAAAGTCTTAGTTTTATCGTGACATTCTTTTTGTGATCAATTT
>JBFJMG010000073.1:0-5678 GCA_041634015.1 Nitrosopumilaceae archaeon | reverse complement strand
ATAGTGTTACTCCCGTTTAAAAAATTACAAGGAGATGACTTTCAAAAATATAGACAATTCCGAGCTATTCTATGGTATGAAGCAATGAGAATAAAATTTTGTAAGAAAATTTTAAGTAATGATCATGCGTTCGGTTTTATTCTAAATACAATTGAAACAAGAAGGATAGAGCTTTTGGGTAGAAAATTATGGAGAGGAATGGACCATGAGTTAATCTTTAATTACGCTTACCAGTGGAATTACCGACCTTTACTACCCACCGTTTACGGAAAAGCCAGAATAGTAGAGGCATTTTACCAATACTTTCTGTTTGGGGACGTTAAAGGTGAAATTCAATCTAGTCAATTTGAAAGGATAAAAAAAGCAACAAAGTTTTCAAAAGAGATCTTAGAAAAAGGAATTAAGAGCCATCATGGTACAGATTGGTTTGAAACAAAAATTCCTGAAATAATAAAAATTCTTGATATCGATTCTCTTCTCACCATTCCAGTTGCACTTCCCTGGATGAAACAGGGGATGGCACTAACAGAAGAAGAATTACTAAAAACATTAGTGAAAATATCAAAAAACCGCGAGAGCGATTTTGGAAAAGTTGACTCAAAATCAATTCTTCGGGGCGAAAATATAGTTAATGAATATAAGGTATTATTAGAGCAAAATAAAAAAAATGAGAATAAGGGAATAGGTTTCGAATCTGTTGGAGTTCAGATTCCGTCTTTAACCAGCGTAGATGAAACTACCATTTACGATACAGATTTGATCAATAATCTCAAAACTAAATTTAAAAACTGGAAATCTGGATGGAAAGAAGAACATTTACACTCTGGGGAAGAATTTGATGAGGAGTCTTATATTGAAGGAAATGAACCATTTTTTTCAGACCGTAAAAAAACAATCAAAACCAAAATTGTCATGTTGTTGGATCACTCCTCAAGCATAGCTGCAGAACAATTAGAATATAAAAAAGCCACTCTCGCCTTATGTGAAGTTCTTTCCTTTCTGAATGTAAAATTTGCAGTTTATGCGTTTAGCACTGTTAACAAATCAGTTGTTTGTTGGTTGGTAAAACAAGATAACATGAAATGGAATAATGTTTGTGCAAAGCGTTTAACACAAATTGTAGCAAATGGGGGGACACCTTTAGCTGAAGTTTACGATAAAATGTATCCCATATTGCAGTCAAAAAGACCAAATATTTTTTTGACGCTTACTGATGGAGAGCCATCAGACCCCAACGCTGTACGGTCGATGATAAAATCAATGAAAAATTTAGGAATAAAGATGGTATCACTTGGGCTAGGTCCAAATACAATGAGAGCCACAACAATAGCTAGTAATTTGAAATATTTGGGTTATGAAAGAACTTTAGCTGTAAGTCGACTAAATGATATTCCAAATAAAGTCCTTAAGATTTTAAGCGAAGAATAAAATTATTGATTAATAAAAAATTATTTGATATGTCATAAAACCTAAATTATTATTTTTTGGTATAGAAAAAATGTAAGTTATCCTAAAAATTTTGAATGTTAAGAATCTAAATGTTGCAAATTATTTAAAAAAATTTACCAAAATAAATTTATTTTTTTTGCGAATTTTGTAATTTGGTACATAGATAAATGGATATGCTTGTTGTTTGTCCAAATTGTAAAATGGGACAAGATGTCCCTATGGATTATAGTACCGATAGGCCAAAAAAAGGATTTACATGTTCTCGGTGCAAGAGTAGAATAACCTAAATTTTGTCTTAAATTTTCAAGGATTTTGGTAATAGCTTAAAGGATTAATTCATGCTAATGCTTTTAAGCTGACGAATTTGCTTTAGCATATGAGACTATTTGGAAGAAACAAGCAGGAGCTATCCACAAAATGTAAGATATGTGGAATGGAGTTTTCTGAACCTGAAAGGACGTTGCGTCACATGACCAGGGCTCATTCTAAACCTTGTAAATCCAAAGGTTGTAATTGTTAAATATACAACCAACAAATAGCAAAATTCTAAATTTGGTTAAATGTTCATAAAATCATGGTTGGAATTTCTGCTGACGAACTGTTCAAGGAAATTCGAAGTAAAATTCCATTATTAATTTTGGATATAAGAGCCAAACAGGCCTATATGGATGGACATATCAAAGGTTCGGCAAATGCGATTTGCTCATCAATGCAACAAAAACAAATTATCATGTCAAAAATTCCGCGAACTTTTAAAATTATTTTAGTAGATGAAGATGGCTCAGAATCCTCTGAAAACGCGACCTTAATGCAGAAATTTGGTTTTAATGCCTATCACTTAGAAGGTGGGATGAAATCTTGGAATAAAGAAATTATGAAAAGTGAACAAGAAACGGTGATTTCTAATGAGGACCTATGGAACAAACTAGACAAAAAAGAAGATGTGTTTTTACTAGATGTTAGAGAGCCACAAGAATTTGCAGAATTTAAAATCGATGGAGCAGTAAATGTTCCTCTATCTCGCCTGTTTTCAAAAGAAACCATTCAGGATATTCCTACAGACAAAAAAATTATTACAATTTGTTCACATGGAAACCGATCAATGGTCGCTACTTTTGCATTAGCACAAAAAGGACTTGAATCAACCTCACTAGAGGGTGGCATGTCAAGGTGGAATCAAGTTCTTAATTCTAGAATTATTGCAAAAGAAGAAAATTTTATTATTCTTCAAGTAGAAAAAATTGGGAAAGGATGTCTCTCTTACATTTTAGGGTCAGACGGTGAAGCAATAGTTATCGATCCCACATACCCTGCTTCAAAATATCTTGATTTTACAACGAAAGAGGGGCTAACGATAAAGAAGGTACTTGACACGCATCAACATGCAGATCATGTTTCTGCAGCTAGGGAATTGGCAAAGCTTGCAAAGGCTGAGCTTTTTCTAAGTTCAAAGGAAGTATACGAGTTAGAAAATACAAAAGTTGCAGACGGTGATCTAATTCAATTTGGTAAAAAATCACTTAGGGCAATTCATACCCCAGGGCATACTTCAGGGAGTATGACTTTTGTTGCTGACGAAAAATACGTGTTTTGTGGAGACACATTATTCATTGAGGGTATTGGTAGACCAGATTTGAGGGATAAAGCCCAAGAATTTGCTCGGGATCTGTATAATACCTTACACAAAAGGATTTTGTCACTAAATTCTTCAGCAAAAATATATCCTGCGCATCATGGAGAAGGAGTTAAACCGACTGAAAATGGGATTTATTATACAACCGTGGACCAAGCGAAAAAACTTCCCCTCTTGGATTTAGATGAAAAGCAATTCGTGAACAAAATTACAAGTATTATAACTCCTAGACCGATGAATTATTCGATGATTATTAAAGTGAACAAAGGAGTTATTCCAATAATGACGGAACAAATCCCAGATTTAGAAATGGGTCCAAACAGGTGTAGTGTTAGAAGTAATTAAAACAACTCAAACGCCGTATCACAGAATTTCTTGTTTTATAAAATTTTTAGAAATTTTAGATTAAAATTATAATTAGACCTAATCAAATGAAATTATTAATGAAATGTTTATCGGTTTCTCAACCATTTGCGGATTTGATAGTTTCAAAAAAGAAAACAATTGAGATTAGAAATTGGAATACAAAGTATAGAGGGGAATTCCTTATTCATTCACCTCAAAAAATTAATGTTCAAGAGTGTAAAAGATTAAAAATTACAAAAAAATTTGTTACTGGAGCAATTATTGGAAAGGCCGAAATTTTTGATGTAAAAATATATCAATCGAAAACTGAGTTCAAAGCTGATTATCCAAAACATCTAGCTGTAAAAAAATTATCAAAACGAAGATATGGGTTTCTATTAAAAAATCCTAAGAAGTTTCGTATACCTATCCCATACAAGGGACAATTGGGTTTTTTTGATGTAGAATTACCAAAATTAAAATTAAATCCAAGAGAAATAACCTCAGAAATAATTGATGAAGAATTCAGATATCAATGGATAGGTCATCATTAATTACGGGATATTTTTTAAAAAATTTACTATGTATATATAAAGGAGGTATTTAAAAACCTCAAATTGCCCCAAACAAAGCCTATTGTTAGTGTTGAGAATGTTGTAGCTTCTGCTTCAGTTGACCAGAAGATTAATCTTGTAGATGTAACAGAAAAATTTCCTGATACTGAATATCATCCTGAACAGTTTCCGGGTTTGGTTTTTAGATTAAAGAATCCTCGGACAGCTACCCTAATTTTCAGAACAGGTAAAATGGTTTGTACTGGAGCAAAATCGGAAGAGATGGCAGTAAAAGCAGTTCGTACTGTGGTTCAAAAACTACGCAAAGGAGGAATAAAAATAAAAAATGATGCCATAATTACGGTTCAAAATATAGTTGCAGCAATAAATCTAGGTGGTAAAATCCATTTAGAAAGGGCTGCAAGAGTTTTACCTCGGAGTATGTACGAACCTGAACAATTCCCAGGATTAATCCATAGGATGCTTGATCCAAAAACCGTGATTTTGCTCTTTGCGTCGGGAAAACTGGTATGTACTGGAGCTAAGAAAGAAGCTGATGTTTATAGATCTGTTCATAACCTTCATGCATTATTAGAGGAAAAAGAATTAATGATTTATGATGATTAGAGTCTAAAATCCCTTACTTTTGATATGAAAAACTTCGAAATGTTCTTTTAGCGTAATTCTACAAACTAATTATTGGAGATATTAATCGAACCTTGGAAGAAGCTTATCATACATGAGGTAATTGAATACAAATTTGATGATTGGGTAAAACAAATTGCCTTTAGTGCTAGAACGTCTGGGGGAGGAATACCAACTATGCAATGGGCAAAAGGCATAGTGTTTTCACCACTTAATTTCCCAACCACAAATTCTGTAGCGGAAGAACAGATGAAGGGTACTCTTCATTGGTCATCCGTTTCCTTCGCAATTAAAGAAAAATTCGAAACACAAATTGTTAAAGACCAAGCGACTATAAATTTAGTAGATGTTAGTGCTAATGAGACTTTCAATAAACTAGCAGACGAATTAAAATCTCGCTCAAAACATTCTATCCAATAGTTATCAATTTTTAAAAGAAAAGATTGTTTGGAATTGTTTATTCCCATGTTGAGCTAAAACAGTAAATTCACCGGTATTTTCCCAGCCACTTCCACCTGCAATAGCAAGAGTTGTGAATGTGCCATTTTCTTTAATTTTAATAGTTTCTTGCCAGATTGTTCTTCCTTGCTCATTTCTAATTGATAGAGTTAAATTATTTCCAAGTGAAATATCAGACTTCCCCGAAATCGAAATTATATCGCCTGATGTGTAGGATGTTAAATCTGTCTTAATTTCGAAATTTAATACAGGTGATTTTGGTTGAGCATCTTCGGGAAAATTTGGAATTCCAGTTTGAGTCAAACCAACTATCAAAATAATTGCAAGTGCTATACCGCCTAATGCAAATGCAATTTTCGTAGTTCTTTCATTTTTTATTTTTGATTCAAAAATTGGTTTTTTAGGTTCTTTTATTTCCCAATGGGATTTTGTAACGGCTTGAGGTTGAAAAGGTGATTCAGTTGGAGCTGTTGATTTAGGCAGTTCCTCACTAATTGGTTTCTTTCTTAGATATTGTTCGGCTAAATTTTTTACATAATTACGTTCGTGTATGGAAATGACCTCACCACTTTGTGCTGCGCGTTTTATTTGTT
>JBFJMG010000072.1:0-5689 GCA_041634015.1 Nitrosopumilaceae archaeon | reverse complement strand
GGTTTGGTACCTCGATGTCGGCTTTTCCTATCCTGGTCCTGCAGCAGGGGCCAAGGGTGAGGCTGCTCGCCTATTAAAAGGGAACATGAGCTGGGTTTAGACCGTCGTGAGACAGGTCGGTCTCTGCCTGATGGAAGCGTGGATATCTGAGGGGAAGTTGCTCCTAGTACGAGAGGAACAGAGCAGCGTGGCCACTGGTTTACCGGTTGTCTGACAAGGCAGGCCGGGCAGCTAAGCCATTTGGGCTAAGTGCTGAAAGCATCTAAGCACGAATCCCATCCCGAGACAAGATATCCTTTCGTTAGATGAAGGTTCGCAGTAGAAGACTGCGTTGATAGGAAGGTGGTGTAGATCACAAGCTTCGGCGAGTGGTGAGCCAGCCTTTACTAATAGACCAACACACCGGTTCAGCCATTTACATAGAGACTATGCATGACGATTCATTTTGAATCACCTAGCGAAAGCTATACACGACTAATTAAAAACGCGTGTAATCGCCATACAACTGATTAAGAATTCTATCTAGAATTTCTTTTTGGCCGCCTTTGTTATCAATGGATACCAACAACAGGTGATCATCTTTTAGTGGAAATGTAGCACGACGTAGTTTTTCATAAACAGATAACGTGTACAAACCTTTTCCAATTTTATCATAGTGCTTGATTCTTGACTTCCATGCACTGACTGCATGCTCTAGTGATTCTTTTGTCTCTTCGGGTGATAACAAATTCTTTACTCCTTCTCGCTTGCCAGTTGCAACGACATTTGCATTCATATCGCAAACCACAGAATAACGAATGTTCTCATCAAGGGACATTATTCTTTCTAAAAATTTGTTAAAATCCATTGCAATAATATGACACAATAATTGATAAATCAGTCGGTTTTGCATCCTGGTTTTGTTATTCTTGCGATCAGATTATCAATTAAAAATCAATGAAATAATCTGCGATACTGCGATCAAAAAAATCCTAATTTCTGAAATTGGATTTTTGCTATTCTTTTTGGATAGAGTCTAAAATTTCAATATCTAATTGAAATTCCTCGGCTAAACCATTCCACCATTGTGGTACCTCGTCAGTCATATTCCCCATTTTAGGAGATCATAGGTAGTTTATAGATCTGTCGGCGGGTCAAAAATTATTCAAAAAATGGATATTTTCTGAATAAAAATTTGACAAAATTGAATAACAGCGATCAGAAAAAAAATTCTGTAGAGTGGGGACAAAAAGTTTCCCCACTCGGGGATAGTTAACTATTATTGCGCTGAATCTAGGTAAACCAATTGCTCACCGCAATTATTTTTCTTGCTCGAGTCGTATAGAATTTGGTCAAAGAAAATAATATGTTGATGTTTGTTCGAATTTTCAAACACCTCGAGATAACGAATCAAAACAATCGGAAACCTTTATGAGGTATTATTTTCTCGTTATTTGCATGATAGCTGAAGAAGCAGTAAAAAAAGTATTGGCCTTGAGTCCTTCTGTGCGTGTAGCTACAATTGCTACCCTTGAAGGTAAGCTAGTAGTCTCTTCGAGAAGAAAAAGTGTAAAAAACATGCTTTCTCCTTCTGAGAGCAAAGATTCCCTCCGAACTTCTGCAAAGAACATGAAGGGAAGAAAAAAGCTAATTCGTAAGTTAGGAAGATGCAAATACACTCTAGCTGAATATGAGAAAGTCAAGCGTCTTGTAATGTACGCAGGCCCTAAGCACATTATGTTTGTAACCTGTTCTCCAGGATACGATCATATGAAGATAGTTCGAAAGATCCGTACATTTCGATAGATAACTATCTTTTTTTATTTTTATCCAGTGGACGATATTACTGTATAGTAATACCGTTTCCCACTGAATTGACGGTTCGATGCAAATTAATTTTAATTTTTATTAAATAAAGGATTACGTAGAAATCGTTCATCTCAAATCGGACAAAAAAATTTGAACAGATCTTAACCAATGTTACAATGTTGAAAACTTTTGTCTCGTTGTGTTAATTCATACAAACACTTGGTTATTATGACGTTTTTTTTAGGAGAGCTTATGCGCTTGGATATGTGTAGAAGTTGTGGAAACGACTCCCTAGAGTGTACAAAATGCAAGGTTTGTCATCAAACCTTAAGGTGTCAATGCCCAAAATGCCATACTATTCGCTATGAACAGTCTCACGAGCAATGTCTAGGAAAAGAATCAAGTATTATTGTAACTTGAATTTTAAAATTATTTAAAATGTTTTAGCAAATTCTTCTCTTTATTATCTAATTGTTTATTTTCAATCTTTTTTGTAGGAAATGTTTTCTGGTTCATCATCTGTTTCAATTTTAATTACCAACGTATCTGAAAATTTATTAAAAATTCGTTGTCGTTTTTGGTTTGTAAATATCCACCCTAATACCACATCAAATGGAAGAATGAATGCCTTTCCAAAACTGCTAATTAGAATGCTCTTAAAATCTGGAACGTCCCCATTCATGTTAGTTGTCTTAATTTTTAGAACTTTTTTACCAATTGATTGACCGTTTTTTGACTCTAAAATTATCCAGTATGCAAAAAACACCAGACTTGTTGGCAGGTAGGTGTATCCTTCTGAGTAAAACCAGGTCTCAGTAAAGACAAAGTTTTGGCTAGCAGTAACTATGGCAAAAAGTATTCCTAATAGAAGGGAGATTAAGATAAAATCAATTAACCACGCAAAAAATCTATCCCGCCATTTTGCAATAATTAATTCAGAAAACACATCTGGTTTTTCCTCATCATCCATGAATCTCATCAGGCGATCATGCTAATAAAAACACTAACAGAATTGTTTTTGATAATCTTAGCTAAATCTTGACTCGTGGTGAATTCTGCTTCAATGAATCTGATTATTACCTGTTTGATTTAATGACTAGTCATGAAAGCAAAATTTGATGGAAAGTGCATCTCTTGTGGTGATAACATAAAACGTGGAAAAGAAATTTCCAAAAACACTGCAGGCAAATGGGTGCACAAGCACTGTGTAGAAGAGGGAATAGACCTCCCATAGGGATCTATTATAAGCCAGTAAAACCAATATTTCTTTGATGGTGCTAGTCTGGATTGCAATTGCAGTGGGAATTTTGATCACAGTCGCACTGATAGTAAAACTTGCAAAAACTCCGCGTTACGCATCAGTTTCTATGACACGCAGCTGCAAAAAATGTGGCGAGGTTATCTTGGGTGAAAGGTGTCCTAGATGTGATAATTCACCTGATAGAAAAAAATACTATTAACGAATTTTTACTCAAGTGAAGACTCTAAGGCATCTAGAATCTCTGTAATTGTTTTTGTATCATATTTTTTGCTCAGAACACTCATTCGTTCTTTGATTAGTTTTGTGCTCTCATCTTCGTCTGCTGGAGGAGAAGAGATTTGGCGGTCAAGTTGTTTTATCTCCTGGTCTAGTTTTTGAACCGTTGCTTCTGCATCCCAGATTTGCTCTTTTAATTTATTCAAGTAAATTTTCTGCTTTGTTTGCTCTATTACAAGTGATTTTTTAAGATCTGACAAATCCTCATTATTTAATTTTGGTAAATTATACCCTGAATTGTTTATAGAATCGTTTGTTGATTTTAAAAGCTCTACTTCTTTATCAAATGCCTTCTTTCTTTCTTGAATTTTTTTTACATCTGAATTTTTTCTCTCTATATAATGATTAACATATTTTACATATTGCCCGACGTTGCCTGCTTTATCCAGTGCATTTCTTGTTTCAATTTGCACCTTTTCAAAAGGAGTTCTAGAACGCATCTTATCATCAAGTATGATTTGTCTCTCATCCATATTTGGAATATCCTTTACATCCAAATTAGATGAAACCTTTGATGCAAATTTATCATCCTTTGATATATCCTTGATGTTTTTTCGTTGTAGATACCTTCGTACCATTTTATTTTCCTCCTTGCAAATTTGTTGGAGCATCTAAATGGCTATTTTCTGGGGAACTTCTTTCTTTGAGATGATCCTGTAATCTTTTTATTTTTTTCTTGCTTTGCTCAAAAGCATTCTTTGATTCATTTAATTTTGTTTCATATTTTTCTATTTTCTCTTTGAGGCCTTGTTGCTCTATCTCTAAAACTTTGAGGATTTCATTTACATCTGACTCTTTTAATTTAAACAATGGACTCTTGATCTTTTCGGGTGGAACCGTAGTGTCTTCACCAGATAAAGCTGCAATCTCTAAATCAAATTGAGTCTTTGAATTTCTAATGCTGTTAATTCTGTCTACTCTTTCTTTTATGTAGGCATTTACCAGATTTTGGAAGTTATTGACATTTCTTGTTTGTTGTCTGGTATCTGTAATTTCATTTTTTATCTTGTCTTCGGGAGTCTTTATTTCATCAAATTCAACTCTAAAGTCCAGTCTTTTTTCATGAAATCCTAGGGGGTCGATTTCTTCAAACTCTTTTTTGCCCTTGGATTTGCTCTTTTTTTGAGTAATTTTATCTGGGTTTTTTTCCTCCTTTTTTTGAAGAAATTTTCTAGACAACACTGGAATATCCAAAATGCATGTAATACGATTCTTTATGTTAGAATTGAACACACAGATTTTTCTGGGTTATTCCTGATTTTTTCATCCTTTTGATTTTGCTAGTAACCCATCAGATAACTCCACCTGATACTGGTTTCCATCTGGGATGACTTTTGGAACAGATGATACGGTGAGAATCGAGCCTTTTTCTGCTCTGTATTTTATTTTCAGTGAGACATCTTCTCCTGCATGGGCATATGGAATTAGTTTATCGTCTGCTACAAGCTCCACCTTCCATTTTCCAAGAATTGGTCCAAAGGATGTAATTGAGAATCGCTCTAGTGCGTTGTCGTTTCCTGAATATTTGACCCTGTATGTCTGCTCTTGTATTCTTATTGTCTCTAATCCTCCTCTGTTATCTGCAGTAGGCTGAGTAACTAGGCAGTCTGGACCTATAACACATGTGCCATCTGGAGAGACAACTCTGAACTGGAGTGATTCATCTGTGTTTGATGCGTAAATTAGGGCAGGCCGTGCGATGCCATTTCCATTCTCATCTGTAATTAGTGATAGCTCTCCAGTCTCTTCAATTGGAACAGTTCTTGTCTTGATGTATGTTCCAACTGTGGCATTTGCAGTGGTTATGGCAGTATCATAGATGTCGACTTTGGCCTGCAACTCGTATTGCGCAGCATCGCCTGTCTTTGGAATGCCCCACTTGAGACCAACTTGGGTCTGGCCTGGTTTTATCAATTGAGTCGTTTGATAGACTGCCTCGCCATTGACAAGTAGTGACACCAAACCATAAAGGCTTTGAGTTTCATTGTTTGAGATGTATGCAATTGGCCTGTGAATACTTCCTTCTGGTTTGATTACGCTTGTGTCCATCTCTAGGGTTGCCTCTGGCTTGATAAACTTGTAAAGCGGTGATTTTACTCCCAGGGTTATTTCTTCTGAATCTGCTACCAATCCTTGAGAATTAATTGCATGAATTGATAGCTTTACTCCTGGCTGTTGTATTAGGTATAGTGGCGCAGTCACTGTTACCAGATGCGTGGTTTCTGAAATTTCTGCAAGTGGGCTAATATTCATCTTTACTGCCGTGTAGCTGTCTTGTTCTAGGGATGAAACTCTAAGCTCTGCTCTCTTTAGTGCATATTGCTCACTGTTTACTATTGCAGAAACTGTGACTTTTTGATGAGG
>JBFJMG010000071.1:0-5843 GCA_041634015.1 Nitrosopumilaceae archaeon | reverse complement strand
CAGAGACGATAACCCCGCTTCGTCCTCCTTCCATAGTAACATCTAAGATGTCTCCCATGATGCCCATTTCGGACCTGTACTGTTGTTTTGACATGCATACTATACGATGCTTTGATTTATGAGGGACATTTTGAAACCTCAAAGCGGAACGCAAAGCGGAACACCTATTTCAGTCCAAAAAATGGTAAAAAAGAGTCTATTTTTCTTGCGGGGGCAAAAAACCAAAGAAATCCAAGAAATCCTGTCTGATAAAGGCATAAAGACAAATTGGATCTATTTGGATGGAAAGACATTCAATTCTGGAATTATCCTATACAATGGCAAGTCTCTAAATTTTAAAAACCCAGATGTTGGTGAAAAGGAAATTGAATTAAATATCAAACCATTTTCTCAACCAAAAGTTCAAAAAATCCTGAAACTAAGTTCGTAATAATTATGATTGATACAGAACCCAAAAATGCCCCGCAGTATCTAAAGTTAAATCTGGTTAGCCATTTCTGAGCCCAAAATGGTTCGATGAATTCCCATTTTTTGATAAAACATTAGTTTGATAAAATTAGAAAAATTATCAGATTCGTCAAATCTTCCTCTTTTGGCAACTTTTAATTCTGGACAATTCTCATTAGATATCGTAATGTTTGATAAATTGAGGAAGAAAATCGAAGAGGAATCAAATCAGGATGAAAATTCTGGTGGTGAAATGGTTAAAGAAAGATCAATTGAAAATGAACAGTCATTAGATGAAAAAAGACCTGAGACTGTCATTGAATCTACCTATCACCAGGGTGCTGAAAGTCAGAATACTAGCGAAATTGGCATAGGCAGTTTGATGAATAAGCGTGCAAAGCTAGAAGAAGCAATTGATTATGTTGGTTTGATGATAAAAAATCTCAAAGACAAAAGAACAAATCTTGAAAAAGAGATAGAAGATGAATCTGTAGATATTAAAAATCTCAAAGAAAAACTGGTCAAAGTAACTGATTACATCAATGAGGAAAATGTGGGAATTCAGAACCTAGTTAAAAAAAGATCAGAGGTCGAGAAAGAGGCAGATGACGTAGGGACAATTATCAATGATTTGAGGGATAAATTATCTAGTATTGGAAGTATTGTGGATGAAGAAGGAAAAAGAATTAAAAGCTTCAAGGACACTAGACCAAAAACCGATGAATTTTAAAATTTTTGAATAGTTATAAGAAACGTGCAGAAGAGGTAGGAGACTCTGTTGGGGTGTTAGGGAATTTATTATCAACGCTTGTCTCTGCAACTGCTGCTGCCTCTTGAAGGATTTTTTCTGACTCGGAGTTTGTGCTCTCATCAATTCCAAATGCAGAATCACCTGAGAATGATTCGGTCATTAGTCCTCCAAGCATCTCGGCCATCATGTTTATCTCTTGATCAGCACCTGGCATGAATTTTGCAAGAGATGATTTTAGATTTTTCATAAGACCTATAGTCGGCATGATTGTTACAACTGTATCGCCAAGATCATGAGCGGTGGTTAAACGTAGTTCTATTCTTTCTAAAGCCATTCGCGCATTTCCTAGAATTTTAGTTACTTTTCTAATTTCAGATAATTCATTTGATAAAACTTTTGCCGTTTGAGCGTCATGATTTTGAGTGGCAGTTACTATTCGTTGAAAAATTTTTCCATCTCGTTCTTGTAATTTTGAAAGCATTCCATCCAATTTTGCAGTTTGTGTTTTGAGTTTTTTAATGGCCATTTCAACTCTTGGCTTTAATGGGCCCTTTGGTTTTACTGCATCGTTTATTCTCTCGGTAAGGCTTTGAGAAGGTGGTTTTTGCCATTTGTTTTGGAAGCTGGTCACATTAAGAGGTAAAAAAGTTGGTTCTTAATTACGGATGTAAAATATCCTTAACATTACAATGATTTCATTTAACAAAATTATAAGGTTCAGGCGTTAAACATGGTTCTTTGAGGATGAATCTTTTGAATATGCATCTGTATCATCGCCTCGGTATTTACAATTTCACCACAAAGAGGGCATTTGATCATTTTATTTTCTTGAAAAATAGAATCTATTTAAATATTGTTTTTGCCAATTTTTACGTTTGAGATCAAGTTGAATAAAATCTTTTTATCCTTAGCTTTACCCAGCTCCATTGATTTTATGACACAATCAGGCTCAGGTGAAAAATGCCTGAGATGTGGAAAAGGACAGATGTTGACAGATGATTCAACTGGGGAGATGTTTTGCTCAAAATGCGGTTTTGTCTCCACAGAGCGGGTGGACCAAAAAGGCCCAGAATGGAGGTCATTTTCTAAGGATGATGGGCAAAGTAACACTAGAGCAGGTGCGCCAACCTCACTTGCTATGCACGATATGGGCCTCTCAACGGTAATTAATCCCCAGAATAAGGACGCCACAGGAAAACCCCTTACCGGTTCCATGAAGAGTACGATTGAGCGTCTAAGGACTTGGGACAGTCGAAGCCAGGTTCATGAATCGGCGGATCGTAATTTTCGACAGGCCTTTAGTGAGTTAGATAGAATGAAGGCAAAATTAGCATTATCTGATGCAGTAATTGAAAAGACTGCGTACATTTATCGTAAGGCTTTGGAGAAAAAACTAGTAAGAGGAAGATCGATTACTGCCCTTTTAGGTGCTGCTCTCTATGCGGCTTGTAGAAATACCGAGACACCAAGAACGCTTAGTGATGTTGCTGATGGCATCAATGTAAAAAGAAAAGATATCGCAAGGTGTTACCGATTATTGTTGCGTGAGTTAGAACTAAAAATGCCAGTTGTAGATCCTATCAAAGGAATTTCTAGAATCGCAAGTATTGCTGGCTTGAGTGAAAAAACAAAAAGAAAGGCCTTAGAGTTTTTAGGTGAAGCATCAAGAATAGAAGAGTCTGCGGGAAAAGATCCTATGGGTCTTGCAGCAGCAGCACTTTATCTGGCATGTGTTATGGTTGGAGAAAATACCACACAAAAAGATATTGCTCAAGCTGCTGGTGTCACTGAGGTAACAATTAGAAATAGATACAAAGGTCTTAAAGATTCTCTGAAGCTTTGATCTTAATATTAGACGCGGTTGAATAAAAAAAATGAAACAAATACTCCTTGGGGTTGGGCTGGTAGTTGCAGTATTGATAATAGGATTGATTTTTCTTGATTCATCCGACTCTATGTTAAAAGAAGAGGTTGCATTTCATATTACATTAGCAGACCCTGGATTATATTCAAATGGTGTTTACCAAAGTAGTTTAGATATCAATGAAGGTAAGTATTTTTTTAGATTCGTCCCAAATGGTGATAGTCCTAAAATATTGAGCATCTCAGTTGTTGGTGAGGATTTGAATTTTTCAGAAGAGTTTGAATTAATTGGGACACCTCACGATACCGGAATTTCTGAATATTATACTTGGGATTATGATGGGCAAAAAACAATTGTTGTGCCAGAAAAGCAGAAGATAGAAATTTCCATAAATCCTAACGGAGATTTAATTGGACCTGTCTCAGTTGATTTGGTTTTAAAATAAGGGTGGCGTGATCCCCCTAACTGCAGAACTTGGAGAGATTACCTCTCGTTGTTAGGTCGCTTGAAGCGCCTTAACGCCGTTTTCGTTCTGCGGGACCACGCAATTTTAGTCGATAGAAATTATATCCATCGGCATCATTTATTATAGGAATTTTTACTATTTAAGATTTAGTATGTTTTTTTATACAATTTATTAATAAATATTAAAATTCCTATATCAGCTAATCAGGCTTGAACCTAAAGAATTTGAAAGAATTTGTAAAAATACCAGAAGAATGGACCTTCAAATTAACTATGCAAAACTATGCAAATTTTCAGAATTTTACCTGCAATTAAGTTCGAATTAATTTTAGAAAATTTGGTTTTATCCTTTTCGAAGCAAAAATTGCATTAGTGCCTCTTTTTGATACTCTATTCCATGTTCATCAAGAGTATGCGTTCCAAATTGAGAAATAACCTTTTCAGTATCACCTTCTACTTCAAATTCACAATCAAAACCATAGTCCTGACATCTCAACTTTGCCATGATAATTATCCAGCATTATTAGCAATAACCTTTTGCCAAAAATAACTCTAGTAATAACCAAAGATTTTCTAATTCTGCAACCTTTTAGTGCAAAAAGAGTATCGACTCTATTCGAATCAAATTCATATGGTATGTCGATTTTTTGAACATACATAATTTTTGTTTATATTGGGAAGTTTTTGAAAACCAATATGCATCTGAAAAACAAAGTTACCATTGTCACTGGAGGAAGTAGGGGAATTGGTTTTGAGATAGCAAAACTATTCTCAAAAGAAGGATCAAAGGTAGTTATTACATCAAAAGATCCTAGTAGGCTGAAAAGAGCTGCTAAACTAATTCCGGGTGTTTCTGTTATTCCTGCAGATATTAAAAAAGAGAAACAGGTAAAAAACGTCATTTCAAAAACTATGAAAAATTTCGGTAGGATTGATATTCTTGTAAATAATGCAGGTATTTTTCCAAAAATTAAATTGCTTCATGAAATAAAGGAATCAGAATGGAATGAGGTAATAGATGTCAATCTTACAGGCCAGTATAGATTTACAAAAGAAGTCATACCATTTATGAAAAAAAATGGTGGTTCAATAATCAATATTGCCTCGGATGCAGGTCTCAAGGCATTTGAGGGTTTCAATGCAGATGCCTATTCGGCATCAAAGGCAGCTCTAATTTTACTTACAAAGACTTGGGCCCTTGAATACGCTAAAAACAAAATTCGGGTTAATTGTATTTGTCCTGGTGTTGTCGATACAGATATGACTAAACCCTTCCTTCGAACGAAAAAAGACCGAGATTTGATGAATCATGAACACCCAATTGGTAGAATGGGTAATCCGCAAGATGTCGCAAAGGCAGGTTTGTACTTTGCTTCTGATGATTCTAGTTGGACTACAGGCGCAATATTAGCCGTAGATGGCGGTGAATCAACCAAATGACCTGCCTTCATATTTCATATCAATTTAATACAGTATAGGTGTAGTTTGGCTTAATGGAGAAAAAGAAAAAGATAAAGCTATACATTTTGCTTATATCAATTTGGTTTATCATTTCACTACCCTTGCCTTGGGTTATTGGAAATCCAGACATTCCAGACCAACAAATTAACACAATCTATACTATTGTTGGGATAATGTCAGTTCCTTTTGTGGTATTAGGGATTGCTTGGTCACTAAAGCCTGAGCTCACCACTTGATCTTGGTCGATTATAAAATACCAATCAAGAATAAGCTGGCGGAGCTTGATTTGGCAATTGAAGCTGCCCTCAAAGCTGGAGATTCTGTGATGAAGATTTACGGAACGGATTTTAATACAAAAACAAAAGAAGATGATTCGCCAATTACCGAGGCCGATTTGAAGAGTAATAAAATTATCAAAAAAGTTCTTTCAAAGTCTGGTAATTTTATTCTCTCTGAGGAGGATAAGGATGACAACTCAAGATTAGAAAATAAAAAAATCTGGATCATAGATCCTCTTGATGGAACTCAGGATTTTGTAAATAAAACTGGTGAATTTACTATAATGATTGGTTTTGTGGTTGATAAAAAGCCGATAATTGGAGTTATTAATTGGCCAGCAAAGAAGAAATTATTTTGTGCACAATTTCGTTCGGGTGCTTTTGAGTTTTCAGAAAAGTCTTGGAAAAGAATCAATGTTAGTGAAATAGAAACTTTGGATAGATGCAGGGGAGTTGGAAGTAGGTCACACCTTTCAGAAGAAGAAAAAGCTCTCATTGAAAAGCTAGGAATCGCTGAATTTTCTAGCATTGGCAGTTCCCTCAAAGTTTGCAAAATTAGCTCAGGGCAAGCAGAGCT
>JBFJMG010000070.1:0-6161 GCA_041634015.1 Nitrosopumilaceae archaeon | reverse complement strand
GCATTTAGTGAAAATAATTTTGTTCGCGGAGTCATTACTGAGCGAATTACAGTATCATCAAATTTCAGGGCTCCTTTAACCAGATCTCTTTCTGTTTTTTCGATAGCCTCGTCCTTATGTCCCTGTTCAACTATTCCATAGATATCTGCCTCTGTTAATGCTGGCGGATGATAACTACTCCCAGTTACCTTGATTATTGCTCTGGTAATTCTTTCAAGGATCCAAACCGCAGGATAAAACACGTAACTAAATAAAAGTAGAATACCTGCAAATCTTAAGGAAATTTTTGTTGCGTTTGCATTGCAATATGTCTTTGGTGTAACCTCACCAAAAATAATTATCAAAAATGTCATAATGCCAATTGCTATCCCCAGACCATTTTCCCCAAAAACTGCCAGGGCTACTACAGTAGCCAAGGATGCAGATCCAACATTAACTAGATTATTCCCTAGATTAACACTAGACATCATCCACCCCGGATTAGATTTTAGTTTCTGCAAAGTTTTAGCACCCTTTACTTTTTCTTTCACCAATCGCGCAATTGTTGCATTATTTGTTCCGACCAGTGCTACTTCTAAACCACTAAAAAAACCGGATAATCCGATTAATGCTGCTAATGCAGCTAATTCAATTTCTAAAGCCAAAGCCTTTGAGTAAAATGATTTTTAATTTCATTTAAAGCCTTCTCTATTCCTTTTGGCTTTTTGAACACTGGTAAATTACAAGTGCAAGGAGTGCAGTTCTGTCCATGATGCTATCATGTAAAATGTACTCTTGTGGTGTTCTATAATTGTGACCCATTGGACCAAATCCATCGATTGATGGGATATCCGATGGGACGTTACTAATATCTGAAGAAACTATTTGTTGATGTCTTTTAATCTTAATTTCAAGTTTCTTTGCTTCATTAGCTACCATTTCATAAAATTTTGCGTCGTATTTTGATTCTTCCACTGGACTTCTCGTTTGACCTTTGGCAATTTCTACATATAATTTTGCTAATCCTTCTTCATTTTTCGTCATTAGTTTTTTTATTTTGGCGTCCAAGTCGCGTTCTAGTTTGGTATCTTTATAACTTGAAATCAATGATAGTGTCGCATAATCTGGTGTGTTGCCATGAGAACCTTCTGCCTGAATAGATGTTGCCCTAACTTTGTAATTTTTTTCATCTCGTGTAATTTTTTCCAAGCCAAGAATTTTTTTTCCAAGAACTGGAATAATTCCATGCAAGTCACGCACTCCAGCTTTTTTGTTGGAGAATCGAATGTTGTAATCTGTTCTACCATAGCATGAAGTAATAATTCCACCCTCAATACTTGCAGATTTTAGACCAATCACATATTTCGATTGTTTTGAAAAATCTTCAACTAATTTTTTACTATATTTTCCACCTAAACTATCGTCTGTAGTAAGTAAAATCCCACATTTGACTTTTCTTAAGCGCCTTGCATATCTTAGTGCATGTAGAGCTCCTATCATTATGGCTATTCCTCCTTTACTTTCGGCAACCCCTGAACCAAAGATTCTATCGTCATCTTCTGTATATGGTACAAAATCTCTCGGACCGTAATGTGTATCCAAGTGGGAAACAATTAGAATATCGTTTTTTTCCTCTCCGTGGTTTGTAAAATATCTCAAATCTCCAATATCAAATTGATTATAAGTTCTCTCTAAAAATCCTAAATGTTTTAGTCTTTTTGAGACTATTTTCCCTAACGAGTTTACATTACTAGTATTATAGACATGCGTATTGAACCCAATAAAGTCCCTTAGGGTATCTTTTATGGAGTGTAAATTACTTCTGATATAGGTCCTAACTACTGTTCTAAGAGGTTTTGATGGGTCATAGTCTTCAAGTTTTTTTAGTTGCTCTGAATGCTCACCAAAATAACGCATCGTTGCAACATCTAAAAGTTTGTTTACTAGAGATTCATACGAGTATCCTCCAGTTTTTGCAGCATAAAAAAATGTTCCACCTGTTCCAAGACTTGCCATAGAATTTAATTCAAGAATGAAAAACTTTCCATTTGTGTCCATTCGTACATCTACACGAGAATAATCATAGAGACCTAATTTCCTATATGCCTCTAAACACAATTGTTTTAACTCTTTTTCTTGTTCTTTTGAAAGAGGTGCGGGACAAATTTTTTCGAGAGGGGCTTTCATTTTATCATCCAAAGTTTGAATTTTATTTGGATCTCCTTTAAGATCTAATTCCACAATTGGCAATGTCTCTGCATTTGCTCCATTTCCAATTACTCCAATTGCAAACTCTCTGCCTGGAATAAATTGCTCAACAAGAATCTCTTGAGTAAATTTTTCAATTTGCTCTGCAACTGCAGGTCTCAAATCTTCCCAATTGTAAACCACCTTCATTCCCATGGAAGTAGATTCTAGTTTTGGTTTTACGATTACAGGAAATTCTACATCATCAAATTTATCTTCGGCAGTTTTAAAAACCCAAAATCCTGGAGTAGGTATTTTGTATCGTTGTAACACAATTTTGGTCATAACTTTATCTTGAACAATGGCATGAGCTTCAGGACCTGAACCAAGATATGGAATACCTAACATCTCCATCATTGCTGGAACATGAGTATACCTATTTTGTCCTTGAATACCATATGCCATGTTAAAGACCATTCCGGGCAATTCCCCAGATACTACCTTTGGCATGAATTCTCTAATCTCATCAATAACATGCATGTCGCCTTCAATTACTTTGACTGTATGTCCACCCTTTTCTAAAGCAGTGGCAACCTTGTTGACTGCCTTTTGACTGTAATGCTCCTTTGTTGGCATTCCAAAAACATTGATTACGTCATTTGGATCAATCTGTTTTTCATTATACAGTAGAGCAACTCTCATCTCGACCTAAATCCCATTAAAAGTCAGAAGCATGATATAAAAAAGATCTAAGCAAATGCCAGATGTGGCATTTACTATTTGTTAGGCAGTATGCTAACAGAAATCTCATTGTTGAGAAAATGGGAAGAGATTCCCTTTATCTTTGACTTGTACAAAAAGAATTTTTTGCCATTATCTGTTATTCCTCCAGAAATCTTCACAATCTTGTTATCGTACAAAAATTGGATTTTACGATACACTGTTCGAAGAGAAATATTTTCTTCTTTACTTATTTCCATAACCGATTTTGGAACATCAGTAATAGCGATCAAAATTTTACGGATAGGTTCCTCTGAAATACATTCCAAAAGTATTTCCTTTTGGTCATCTTCAAGCACCTGTCGGTAGTTGTTAATTTTCTCCATTTTACAAGGTGAATTAAACGGGCGTGAGTTATAATCAACAGGAATTTTGACTAATGCCTAGCTTCAAGATACTAGTTGATCTTACCTTGGGTGAAATCAACTAAATTTCGTGGTTGAAATGACCTTTAACAGGTCCAAAATGTTGATTGTTCCAATTACTTTTTTGTCAAAATCCACCACAGCAATGTTTTGGACATTTCTGGAGGTCATCAAGTCAGCTGCCTCCCAAACCGAATGATCTGGGCTTATTTCTAGAAGGGGTGATGTCATTACCTCTTTTGTTGGTGTAAGTAAGGTCTTCTCCTTGGCTACGACTTTTGCAATAATGTCTTTGTTTCGAAGCATTCCTACAGGCTCACAGTCTTCCATTACAACTGCTATCTCCACATCAAACTTTGACATCATCTGGGCTGCTCGAAAAACAGGTTGGAGAGAATCAATCAAGACTACTCTCTTTGACATGATATTGCTAACTTTAGGAATTAATCCACCCAAATTTGTCCGCAATAATCAAACTAATCTAACTTATGAACAGAGATGTCTTTTGCCATTATTGACAAGAGTAGTTAATTTTTAATATGCCAAAGGTTCAGGAAACATAGTTTGAGAACATTTCAATCTTTTATGATAATTGCTATACTAGTCACAGGACTTGTTATTCCATTAAATTCTTTTGCGGATGTAACGACTCCAAAAAAACAACTAGAGTTTGGAATTAAAAAGGCAGATGTTTTTTGTAAAGCTGATCACTTCAAAGTTTTTAAAAAAACTGACGGAATGCCAAAATGTGTAAAACCAGAAACAGCCAAAAAACTACTAGCAAATGATTGGATTAAACCATATGATTCCAAAAAATTAGACACTTTAATTCAGACTATACAAAGCAAAGCATCGGTTGGAACAGTCACCAAAGTGAGCGTATTAAAACAAAGTGTCACACCCGGAATTGTAAAGTCTGATCCCGGTGTTGATTCGTATCATGTTATCTTTGAGGCATGTGCTAAAGGCACTACTATCCGATTACCCGAAGTAATCGTTAGCTCTGATAGTGAAACAAGATTCGTAAAATTAGTCGAGAAAATAAATGCCAATACTTGTGAAACTAATGCGGCTAGAATTAAAGCTTCAAACCCAGATACAATTTCATTAGAACTAGTAAACAAAGGCGGAGTTACTAAAAAAATTACAGAGCTTGAGGCCAAAGTAAAGATGTTGGCAGATGAACTAAACGCAGAAAGGGCTACATTGGCATCAAGAATTCAACAAGCAGAAAATCCTTCTGAATTCAAACCTGATCCCAATAGACTCTCAAAAATTGCCGATTTACGAAGTCAATTAAATACAGCCAAAGACGAGTTGAATAGATATCTATTTGCACACCATATCCAGCCTAAAGTAAAATCTGCTGATCTAGTTGTTTCCAAGTCATTTGCAGGAACTCCATTACAAGGAATAGTTGTCAACAAGCTTTCTGCTACTAAACAAATAGCAGTAGAAGATGGTTTTGATGTAGTATTTGAAATGTGTGCAGGAAATCAAATGGTCAGAGCTCCATCCGTTCAAATAACATCTGAACTTGAAACAAAGGTAGTCCGACTGGCTGATAAAATTGCCCCAAATTCTTGTCAGGTTACTGGTGCAAAGATAAAGTCAGTTAGCGCAGATTCTATTACCGTTGCCTCTGGAGAGTCCGTACAAAAATCAGCTACTGCATCTAATTTAGAACAAAAAATTGCAGATTTAACTAAGGAATTGCAAACAGCAAAACTAGCACTAACAGACTTGACTCACAAAGCTCCACGCCCAGCCGATTTTAATTCCCAGGCATCTGAGCTTACACAAAAAATAATTAATTTGCGAGCAGAAATTAATACAACTAAAGCGATGCTTTACAATTTCTTAAATCAGATTTTTGAATGATTTGAGTAATCCTATCAGTTCTAACCTTTCATACGTATGGATAGTAGTTACCATAATTCCATTGCTGTTGTTTTTGAATTTTGCTTATGCTCAAGAAACAACATCTGAGAGGGTACCCGACTGGGTTAAGACTACTGCAAAATGGTATAGTGAGGGAAAGGTTTCAGAAAAAGAATTTTTAAACGCAATTAAATTTCTTGTAGATTCTAAAATTATTGTTTTAAATATTAAAACTGATGATTCTATGCCTGTTACAGAGACTTCAAATTCAATATCTACTCAAACCCCGGTAAGCAAACCACGTTTGAATATGTGTCAGGTTTTGTATCCTACCTACAACACTATGAGTCCAATGGGTTTTAAAGCAAAATATTCTCATATTAATTATATCAGTGATTGCATCAACCTGTACAAAGATCCAGTTTGGAATTACCAAGGAGATGATCGTATTGAGAAACTATATCAAAGATTCCTAGAACTAAGGGAGGAAAGAAAACAACAAACACCTAAACTATCTTCTGAACCAAGTGTAAAAATAATCTCTTCCATTAATATAGGAACGGAAAAATTTTTGGTTAAATTTAATGTCTGTGCTGGGGATTTAACTATAGATAAAGCAAAAATTCTCATAAATTCAAAAATCGAGTCAGTGGTGATAGGGTCTAACAAAGATATTCCAGCAAACGCATGTAGAACATATGAAACACAAATCCATGCAAAATATAAGGAAAATATCGAAGCTAGTATACTGGAACAATTCTTGATTAAAAACTAAATTATAAAAATTAAATTATCTCTTAATTTTTCTTCTTGGAGCTATATAGTCCAAGAATTTTCAGAATTTTTCTAGCTTCAGTAAGGGCTTCTTTTTTCATTTTCAGGTGATCTTCTTTGGTAAGAGATTTTGTTGTAGTCTGGAAAATTTTATCCATTAAATCGATTCCAGTATTTGCCCCCTTTAGTAGCCCT
>JBFJMG010000069.1:0-6183 GCA_041634015.1 Nitrosopumilaceae archaeon | reverse complement strand
CCAAATTGAAATGCGACACTAGAAAGTGCAACATTATTGCACAAAATGGTTTTTCCTTCCCAGTTTCCACCTTCTGTTACATCGTAATAAAGGCAAAAAATATCTGCGTCTTTTCCTAGGATTTGCTGTATCTCTTTTTTGCTCCAGACATAGAATTTTCCTTCTTCGCCTTCTGAATCTGCATCATATGCAGAATAAAATCCTCCTTCTTTTGAAGTCATTTCCCTTTCAACAAAATTCAAGGTTTTTTTCATTACATCAAGAAAAAACGAGTCTTTTGTAATTTGATAAGCCTCAGCATAATTAATGGGAATTAAGGCATTATCGTAGAGCATTTTTTCAAAATGCGGTACAAGCCATCTTGCATCAGTGGAGTATCTATGAAATCCACCTCCAAGCTGGTCAAAAATTCCTCCCCTTGCCATTTTGTTGAGGGTTTTAAGGGCAAATTCTTTGAATTTTGAGATTCCCGAAATTTGTGAATACCTCAGCAAAAAAGAAATGTTTGCAGCATTTGGAAATTTTGGTGCACCCCCAAACCCGCCGTTGTAGTCATCACCAATTTGAAGAAGATTGATTGCAGCCTCATCTAATATTGATTTATCAAGTTTTGATGATGGATTTAGCTTTTCTGTTTTTTGTAAAGTCTCTAAAAAATTATCTGCGGTCTTTTGAATTTCGTGTGGTTTTTCTTTCCATGCTTGTGCTAGCTGAAGTAAAATACTACCAAATCCGGGTCTCCCATAGGATTCTAAAACTGGAAAATAAGTTCCAACATAGAATGGTTTTTGATCAGGTGTTAAAAAAACACTAAGAGGCCAACCCCCCTGACCTGTCGCGATTTGACAAACCTTTTGATAAATGTCATCAACATCTGGGCGCTCTTCGCGATCCACTTTGATGTTAATAAAATGCTCATTCATTATTTTTGCAATCTCTTCATTTTCAAATGATTCATGTGCCATTACGTGACACCAGTGACACGCACTATATCCAACACTGAGAAAAATTGGTTTGTTTTGGTTTTTTGCTTGTTCTAGTGCATCTTCGTTCCATGAATACCAGTGTACAGGATTTTGAGCATGCTGTAATAGGTATGGACTTGTTTCATGGATTAGATGATTTTGTGTCATTAATTTTCATAAACAGTTTTGGTATTTGTATCTAGTCAGAAAAACATTAGTTACAACTAATTAGTTGAGTCTAATTTTACAAGTGTTTAAACGCAATAACTGTGTAAAATAATTATGAAGCGAAATTCTTGTAAAATTTGTGGTAGAGCTTTTCAAGGTCAACTCAGATCATGTTCTTTTGAGTGCACAATCGTTTCTGGTTTTTGCTAAAATCTAAATTCCTTCGCGACCCTCTTCTTTCTCATAAATTGCCACATTAATTTTTGCAAGCAACTTCATTTTTGATTTGTGGGCTTTTTTGCTATGACTGTAATCTTTTTTTTCCACTAGAATTTGCAGTCGTTGAAGTTCTTCAAGCGTAAATGGTTTGAGGCCTTTTTTGGCAACTTTTTGAAGAAACTTTATTCGCTCAAGATCTTCTGGGGTTGGCTTTGTCTCCACAAGAAAATCTAAAATGAATTAATCTTTTAATTTTGTTGTGTTTTCCAAAGTTATCTAAAAATAAGCAAGAAAAGATGTTGTGGCATGACAGAAAAGATGAGAGCAATGGTTCTATCAAAATTAGCCCCAATTGAAACAAGACCATTAAAGCTAACCCAAATTGATCGCCATTACATTAAAAGACCAAATGAAATTTTAATTAAAATTGAAGCATGTGGGGTGTGCCACTCACAGTTACATGGAATTGAAGGAGATTGGAAAAAGTATGGAATTCCACCTGGACTCCCTACCGTTCCAGGTCACGAAGTCGTTGGAAAAGTTGTAGAAGTTGGAGCAAATGTTAAAAAATTTACAGTCGGTGACAGGGCAGGAATTACTCCGCTACGAGAATCTTGTAGAAAATGTTCTTACTGTCTAGAAGGAAAAGAAAATCTTTGTGAAACGATGGACGTTACAGGGGAATCACTTTACGGAGGATACACCGAATACATTACAGTAGCTGAGGACTTTGCAACAAAGGTTCCTGAATCAATGGCACCAGAATATGCGGCGCCATTATTTTGTGCCGGGATTACAGCATACAAAGCAGTAAAGGCAAGTGATCCTGCCAAAGGAAAAAAAGTAGGAGTCTTTGGAATTGGCGGTGTCGGACACATGGCAATCCAATTTGCCAAAGTGGAGGGTTGCGATGTCATTGGAATTTCTAGGAACAAAAAACATCTTGATGTTGCAAAAAAACTTGGAGCCAGAGATGTGTTAGTTTATGATGAGAACCAAGAGAAGTTTTTGACAAAATTAAGAGAAAAAACAGGATTACTAGATGCTGCAATAGTATTTGCTCCATCTGAAAAAGTAACTGATACTGCCATTGCTTCAGTGAAGAAAGGAGGCTTGATAGTAATTGGAACTTTTGGGAATATACCAAATTTCAATGTGACCGAAGAAAAAACTATTCGTGGAACATTGATTGGAACTCGCAGAGATATGGATCAAGTGATTAATATTGCCAATGAACATAATTTATCAGTAATTTATGAAAGTTATCCACTCGAAGATGCAAATGAGGTTTTACAGAAATTGAAAAATTCTGAGATTGAAGCAAGAGCGGTGTTAGTACCCTAATGGAGTCAAAGATGGAAACACCAGAACAAAAAAAATCCTTTGAATCAGCTTGTCAAGAGATTCTTGCCGAACCAAAAATTAGATTCGTTGGTCTAATAAACAGAATGGGAAGCCTAGTAGTCGAAAAATACAGGCAGGGAGTAGAATCCTATCTTAAGGAAAGAGAAGACAGAATGCTGAGCATGGAGCTTGCACTAGAAGTATTTCTCCGAGAAGAATTTAATGAAAAACTCGGAGAGATTGATTATGTTCTCTCAAAGAGAAAAAAGGTTAATCTCATCAGCGTTCCCGTGGGAAAATATTTGCTTTTAATCTCAACTGATCCTGGAGTGGATGTTGATGCACTAGTAGCAATATCGCAAGGAGTATTTGAAAAACTTCTAAAATAGTTTGAAAAAGGGTTCCTTTGGTTTTAATTAAAGTAAATTTTATCTTTTTTTGTGCAGTGTCAGCGTTGTCATCACACAGATGAGGCACATAGACCATCCTCTCAAAGCAAGTCACTCATGAAGTTGGGTGCCTGTCAAATTCCCGATTGTACCTGCAGCCAATATCAAGATGCAATTAAAACAATAGATGAGGATTTGCTCTAAACTCGATAATTCATATATTAATTAAGAATAATTCCCATATTGAAAAAGCATTCAAGCAGTGAAGAAAAGAAAAAAGAACTCGATATTATGCTATCAAAACTAAATGCTCTTGAAATAGTAGCATCAGGTGAATTCCAAAAAGGAGTAGTTAAGATCCTAAGAGCCCTAGTCGAAGGTCAAATTCATTCTGTAAATGAATTTGAGCATCTGAAAAAAGCAATTGATCTTGTAACATTGCAATTATTTGATGTTCAAAACAAAGTCAAATCTTAAATTTTATTAAAAAGATTTGAAAATTTATTGATTTTCAAGATTACATGCTGGACGATATCTTTCAATAGTTTTTTGTACCAGCTTTTGCCGTTCTTCTTCAGTAGAATCAGCCATTGGAAAAATTGAAAGGTAAAGATTATTCTCAGATCCCGCATGCGAAATCCAGCATTTGAATTTTTCATTTTTTGTAAAAAAATCTGTTGCGTTAGTTTTATCTGATTGATCAACAAAGAGTATTTTAAAAGTATCACGTTCTCGTTCTAAAATTATATAGATCACTTCTGCCATAGGCGGTCCCCATTCAGATAATTTTATTGGTCCAAGAAAATCGTAATGCAGGATTTGTATAGTCAAACAAAAATCATATGATTTACTTTCTTTTCAGGGTTTCTCAGATTCAGAAAAAATATCACTAGAAAACATTAAGATTGGAAATTAAGAAAAATTGGAAGGCTAGAATGCAGAAGAGACAAACACCTTAAAACCTCTTTCCGGAAAATTTTAGGTAACGTTTTTCTTCTGCTCCAGGAAAACCCGGCTCTAGCACTTCACTTAGTGCCCTATGATACTATACATGGGATTTATCAATAAAGAGTAGGGAATTTTTGTGAATTTTTTGATTCCATTTTGGAAATTACCTAGGTAATATAATGAATCAAAGGGATCAGCCGTTGAATTCTTAAAAGAATAAATTCTACTAAGAGGGAGTCTCAGCTGAATGAAGGAGCCTCATAATTATCAAAAAGTAGGATACTCAATGATCCTTGTATCGGCGTCTCTGGCCGCTATTGGTTTACT
Organism: Nitrosopumilaceae archaeon; assembly: GCA_041634015.1. Lineage (GTDB taxonomy): Archaea > Thermoproteota > Nitrososphaeria > Nitrososphaerales > Nitrosopumilaceae > JBFJMG01. Next base: position 1,823 of record JBFJMG010000069.1, on the reverse strand, counting down.
TGGATTGGCAATCGGTGAGAATGTCTTATTTGGAGATGAAATTAACAGAAGTAATCAAGAGATATTTCGTGATTGTAAAGCCAAAGATTTTCAGGGAGATGAGTGCAAAATCTTCTGGGATCAATTAAACAACGATGTCTCTGGAATTTATGTAGACTTGGAAGGTAAATAATCACCGTAATAAGAAATCTTTTTTGAAACTAGTAACCGTTGTTAAAATCTTCCCAAGTGTTTAGATTCTTGGTGAGTTTATTCATTTGGTAAAGCGCGCCACCTACAATTCCCGCTTGATAAAATGTATAAAGATAAACCTCAGAATCTGCAGGATCATTTTGGGTAAAGCTTAACGCAAGCATTGCAAAAAAGATAAAGGTACCAACAAATGTGAATATTTGGTTTATAGTTCCTCCTAATCCAATAATTCTCTTTGTTGCAGCAGCCATCAATGTGATACTTGATACTATCAAAAATGTAGCACCGCCATTAGCACTAACAAAGTCACCTGCCCAGATAAGTAACCCATCTTCTAAAATTGATGAGGTAGGAATAATACTTCCTCCATTTATTGCAAAACTAACAGAACTAAATAGTCCTCCAATTATAAAAAAGAACAAAAATATCTTTACTAGACCCCTCTTAATTGGACTTCGTTCCTCAGAGGGTTTCATTGCCCTCTCTACAATTCTCAGACCGAAAAGAAATCCAATAGCCATTGCTGGTACATACATCAAGTTTAGAATTATCGGGGATTCATTGCTTATTTTGTCGATTTGAGGATGAAAGATTAGAAATAAGATCAAAGAGGAGGCTGCGCCCGCTATGAAAATTATAAGATTGAGATACTTTGGTCCCCTAGACTCGGATAGGTCATATTCCCAGTTGTACACTTTGATGTATTTTTTAAAGCGAATTAAAGCCAGAACCGAAAAATCATTTGCTCAATTAATCAACGGTCTTTTACTTTTTTAGTCATCTGTGCCTTGTATAATTGATGAAATTTGGAGTTTCTCTTGTAATTGGAGGGATAATTATTTTGATTTTTGGTGTTATTTTTCACCTACAAGGAAATGCGGTTTTAGGTCCAGAGTCCTCGTTTATGTATTCAAATCCAGAATGGATCTCATATGGCTTATGGATAGGAATTCTGGGATTGAGTGTTGCAGCAGTTGGAATCTTTTTAGTCTTCAAACGGATTTAGATCATCACTCGAAGTGTGATAGTTGATCTAATTTTTTCTAGTTTTCTGATTTTTCCAGTAATTAATGAATCCATTGACTTTGCATCCGGTGCAGAAACTTCTAGTACTATATCATAAGCACCATATGTAACTAGTACATTTTTTACTTCGGTGATCTGAGATAACTTTTCAGCAAGATCAGTTTCCGTTCCTATTTCGCAACTCAGTAAAATGTAGGCTTTTTCCATTTTTAATCACAAAAGTTAGCAATGGACATAAGGTGATTTTGTAGTATCTATCTTATGTGTTTTAAGATCAACTCATTCATTTTGGTTTTTAAAATCCGGCCTCTAGCGGATCTTTAGGTTTCATTATTTCTCGTAAAACAATTGTGGCATATGAGCCTCTAGATAAGGTAAAGGAGACTATATCATCAGAGATTGCAAAGTCATTACAAATTGCTTGTGAGTTTCGAAAACCACCCTCACTGCTTACTTCCTGCATGTCTTTTACAAAGAAATCTTTTGGAGTGATCTCTTGCTCTTCTAAAATTTTTTGGATTTGATAATTGAATCTAGTTTTTTTATAATAAGCATATCCTACAAATGGAATTGCCAGAAACTGATCTAATCCCTTTGTATATTTG
>JBFJMG010000068.1:0-6185 GCA_041634015.1 Nitrosopumilaceae archaeon | reverse complement strand
GCCAGTTCCTTCAATAATTCCTGTAAACACTCTGTTGTTTTCACCAATTCTGTATTAAATGATCTTTTCAAAAATCTGAAAATTTTTACAAAATTGATCGCAAAGTTTGCAATTTCTGTCTATAGGTGTTTATTGATCTGATTTAATATTGTAAAAATTACACATTTTATTTTTTGCTCGTTTTTTTATATCTTGTGACCTCTTTTTCTGAAACAAATATCTACAATCCTTATGTTCTGCTGAAAAATTACATAAAATTACCATATTTTTTATAAAAATTTTCGATCCACCCTTATATACCGAGGAATTCTACATAAAGTTACAAAGGGTGAATTGAATGACATGTAAAGGGATTTGCATACGATACAAGGCACAGAAGCCTGTAGGTACAGGAAGATATGCGTCAGGACAGAGACGATGTCAAATTTGTGAAATCTTCATCAAATGGGAAGGTCTTTGGTGTCCATGTTGTGGATACAGATTAAGAACTAAACCACGAAACTTGAAGTACAAAGCCAAACTACGAGCAAGAGTAGAAGCTGACTCCAAGGAATCTGAAGCAATAGCAATAAAAGCATAAAATTTGTTCCAAGCTTATTGACCACCCCCCCCGGTTTTTCTAAAAAAAATCTGAAAGTTGATGACAGGAATTTTATTGTTCAGGTGATTAATTTTGAAAACGGAAATTTTGTTGCAATCTCTGAGAATGTAGAAAAACTAGGTTCAATGGTGGTCTCTTTAGGTACTGGACCCACACCCGTAACAACGACGATAATTCCACCCAAAACTGACTCTCTTTTCTTAAAATTAATTGCTGAAAGAATTAGTACAAACATCAAGGGGATTGCCATCGTTTCATCATTTTTTAATAAAGAATTAGATGCAAATACTGCCAAATCCCTAATGGAAAAAACAATGGAGATAGTGCGAAATGTCTGATCTCAGAAATTACATATCTTTAATCAAAAAAAGTAAGAATCTAAAAACTATCAAAAAGCAAGTTTCAACAAAGTATGAAATCGCGGCAATTACAAAAATGCTTGATGGCTCACACGCTGTCTTGTTTGAAAAAATTAAAGGACACAAGTTTCACCTTGTTTCAAATCTAGTTGGAACAAGAAGAAGATTCGCTCAAGCGATAGGTGCAAAGGAAAATACAATTCATGAAACTGTAGTTTCCGCAATTAAAAATGCGAAACCACCAAAACTCATCACCGAGGCAAAATTCATGGAAAACTCTTCAAAAAATTTGAAAATTCTTCCAATTGTGAGGCATTTTGAAAAGGAATCTGGGCCTTTTATCACATCTTCCATTGTCTATGTAAAAAATCCTGAAACCGGAAAACAAAATTCTTCATTTCATAGATTGATGCCAATCAACAAAAAACAATTCTCCATTAGGATGGTTGAGGGAAGACACCTTCATCGTAGTTTTATGGAAGCTAAAAAATGTAAAGAAGATCTTAAAGTAGCAATTACAGTGGGAGTACATCCTGCTATTTCTATAGCAGGAGCATATCAGGAGGAATGGGGAAAAGACGAGATTAATATCGCAAATGCTTTTCTTAATGGAAAATTAACCTTAACAAAATGCCCTTACTCTGGTCTTAAAGTACCAAGCAATTCTGAAATTGTAATGGAAGGAAGGATTTTACAAAACAAAACCCACAGAGAATGGATGGTGGAAATGTTACAAACTTACGATGTTCCAAGATTTCAACCTATTTTTGAACTAGAAAAACTCTATTATAGAAATAATCCAATTTTTCATGACATTTTATCAGGTTTTGCAGAGCATAGGTTACTAATGGGAATGCCCATTGAATCAAAACTATTTGGAAATCTTACAAGCTCAATTAGCGAGGTAAAAAATGTCTCAATGACAAACGGAGGTTGTAATTGGCTTCATGCTGTAGTTCAAATTAAAAAGCGAAAAAATACAAACGTAAAAAAAATTATCAAAAAAACTTTTCAAACTCACCGATCACTAAAACAGGTTACCGTAGTAGATGATGATATTAATCCAAATTCTCCTGAGGCCGTCGAATATGCAATGGCAACTAGGTTTCAAGCAGACAAGGATCTTGTTATATTAAAAAAGGTAAGGGGTTCAAGCCTTGATCCATCAAGCGACCAAAAAAATCTAAAAACTGCGAAGATGGGTATTGATGCAACTAAACCATTATCTAAAAGACCCGAAGGTTTTGAGATTGCAAAAATACCAGGCTCAGAAAAAATGAATATAAAAAATTACTATACCTAGATTCAGTTTTCTGATTTTTTGTTATAACATTTAACACAGGTCCTATCTGCACAAATTATCTGTCCACTTGACAAATCAGTACCACATTTTTTACAAACAATATTCATTCTAATTCAGTTAGAAATTTTAGATTATCCATACCTACTTTGTTCTTGTCAGTTCTGACAAGAATTCCATCACGAGATTTTATCATATGTACTTTGTCTCCTTTCTTCCATTTGGAATCTGATGAAAATATTGTTGTATATTCGAGACCATTTTGCAAATTATCAACCAAGGTTGCTCTGTCAATAATTTCTCCTTGACCAATTGGCCCTCCCGTGTCTTTATGTTGTTTTATTTGGAGTATTCGGCGACAAGAATCATATTTTACAGCTGAAATTAAATAATCTGCCCAGGCACCCATTTTACCTTACTAAAATTCATTCAAATATATAATTTAAATTAAAATCAGCTTAGATTTTTGGGTTTGTAACGATCAATTATCAAAGAATGTAATATTTCATACAAATCCAACCAACTTTAGGCTATTTTTAAAGGAATTTTTTCTTTTTTGTGGTCATAATAACTAATTACAAAATGAAAAACCAGGATTTTAGAAAAAACAATAGCCACTATCAATGCTAGAATAACTTCTTCAATAAACAATAGATATGCTGTAACTCCAATCGCTGTCATTATCTCTAAAGCGGTGCAAGTACAAAACCAAAGAAGTTTTTCCCTCACATCCTTACTTGATTAAAATTGAGATATAATCTTTCTAAGTCACTGAGTTTTTGATACTACGGCAATCTGACCATTTTTCATATTATCAATCAAGTTTACTAATTCTTCGACCTTGTATGGTTTTTTGACCACTGCTGAGACTTTGGAATCTGCCAATTTTTTTTCCGTCTCCTCAGACACTGTAGCAGTAACCATTATTATTTTAGCGTCAGGATTTATTTCTCTTATTTTGTTTATACCATAAAATCCATCATAATCGGGCATCATTGCATCCATAATTACAATATCTGGTCTGAATTTTTGATATAGTTCTGCTGCTTTTTTACCATCATGCCCACGACCTAGTACCTTGATGTCTTTAATCTCTAAGAATTCACTAAAAACATCAAGTGTGTCGATATCGTCATCGATTACAATTACACTAATGGTCATTGTTTGACTAAAAGCAATTCTACGATAATATTGACTGTCTGTTTTTTCTAAACGATCAAATTAAGAAAAAATTCGTGCAATTTACAGTATTGTAATTCTTTTTACTCTGATTTTTTTGACTGGGGCCACATCATTTGCCACGTTTCTGCAAATTTTTTCATCATTTCACCATATGCTTTCATTTGTTCCATTCCTGGTTCACTTAGAGCTTTTTGCCAATACTCTGTGAACTGTTTATAGGAATCTGTATTAGTCTGGTTCATCGTCTTCTGCCAATTTTCACTTAAAGTTTTGAATGCCTCAACTCCTGTCTCATTCATCGCTTTTTGCCAATTGTCTCCAAAGGTTTTCATCGTATCAAAACTTGATTCACTTGCGGCTTTTTGGCATACATCGTTGAATTTTTTTTGTAAATCTGCATTTGCTTTTTGAATAGAATCATAAACTTGTTTCCAATTCTCAAAAGATTTCATGTATTCATTCCACAACTTTGTCCATTCATTTTCTGAATTATTTGTTTCAGACATACTTAACCCCTCCAAAAGGGATTGATAAACTGATCCATTTTATACGAATTAATGATGGTATAAAATCAAGAATTTTGATAATTCCTAGACTCTATGACCATGTTTTCCCAATCTACAACTAGAACAGAGGTATTTTCCGTCCTTATCCATGGACATCAATTTTCCCTTGCAATTGCATTTGTTGCATTGGCATTTAATAGTCATAATTCTAAATTATTGTTTTTTATTTTACGTTCCATTATTAAATAATTATATATTTTAGAAAAAGAATACCTAGGAACTTAAAATCTTTTTTTATTTATTATTCTCCAGTCCTAAATTTTTTTGGGTCTTTTGCATTTTTTCTACTTTTTTCCTCGTCTATTCCCTGTAGTTTGTCTTCCTCATATGGCATCTGTAATCTTAATCTAGTCTAAGAAGAGATCTTTGATACCAAATGTTTGAATTTTTTCACTGTTGGATCAGCTTTTTCAAAATTTTTGTTCCTAGCTTATTTTTGGTAATAAATTAGCATAGTGCTTTAAATTGAAGAAAAATCTGAAAGGGCAAATCAAAGGGTGTGGAAACAAAGGATCGCCCCTTCAGAAATTATCTGTATTTTTATCTGACCATAAAACGAGATAACCACTAGTAAGTAATTCAAATAACAAACAAATCCTGTCGACTTTTTTTCGTAGAAATGAGTGCTCTTGTAACAACTCATCAGTGAAAATATACTATTACTTTATAGGTAAATTTTGGTAGGACCAAGAAATAACAAGAATTTTTAGAGATTTATTATACGCGGTCGGCCTAAAAACAATTTTTCAGTGCTCGCACCGCGGTGCCAGGGGCACATATTTTTTTTGAAGCTACACTATATCCATAAGTGTGTGTTCAAATCAAAACTACAGTAATAGATATTGCAATTCCAAAAATTTAGAGAATAATCGGTAGTAGGCCTAGAGTTTCGATTTTTTAAAATTAAAAAATAATATTTTTAGTGAATTTACAAAAAAGGATACTATTTTTAAAAAATCAATTTAAAACCCTAAAATCAGGATTTGATCCAAAATTGGGGTTAATATCATGTACCTTTTTTATTCCTTATCGGAGCAAAATCTAAAATTCGTTGAGTTAGAGCTCCGTACAAATTATACGCGTTTTTTAATAACAAATCCCTTGCATCGGGTATAATGATAGATTTCAAAAATTTTACCATTATTTTCGCAATTTTTCTAATCAGTTTATCATTTGTTCCATCATATGCTGCTGTAACTTCGGTTTCTACAGATAAGCTCTTCTATACACTAGATGATGATATTACGTTTATTGGAGAGGAAGACGAAGGAAACAGGATAGTAACTGTGGTGATTCGGGATTCCTCCGGGGACTACATGGGAAATATGGGTGGTTTCTCTGATGCAGATGGGATTTTTGAGACAATCCCCCGTGCGATAAAAGATTATCTTGCAGGCTCTGGAACCTACAATGCAACAGCATTCTCGGAAACAGAACAAGAAACAGAAGGAATTTCCATACTCTTAGTGTATGATGGAAATACGATTTCAGTTGGCCCTGGTATTGATTTAGAATTACAAGAAATTGGGCCCAAAGTAGTTGAGCAGGGAAAAACTCTCACGTTCATAGTTTCCGTAACTGACCCTTCAATAGATGATTTAGAATTTAGTTTAGACAAGAATATACCAGCTGGTGCCACAATTGATAAAACCTCTGGAAAATTTACATGGACTCCAAGTACTTCACAAGGCCCTGGGGGTTTCATTTTTGATGTAGTGGTTAATGTAGGACCAGTTGAGGATAGAGAAACCATAACTGTTACGGTAAACAAACCTAAAGAGGTAATCGAACCCGAGAAAAACCCTGTCGATGAACAAAAATCTGCCTATCAAAAGATTATTGATTCAAAAAAAGGCACAGATTACTATCTTGGAAGATATGCCAATGAACCAGCCTACCAGAAATGGTTTGATGATAACTTTCCGGATATTACAATATATCAAGGGTTGGGGATAAGTGATCCCACAAAGCCTAAGCCACCACCCGAACCAACAAAGACAGAACCAACATTTGTAGATCCAAAAAAAGATCCACAATATTATATTGATAGATATGAAAACGAACCAACTTACAAAGAATGGTTTGATACAAACTATCCCGAATGGACTATTTATGAAGCAGTTGGATTACCAAACCCAAAGACTGAAACTCCAACGGAATTAGCGCCCTTTGTAGAT
>JBFJMG010000067.1:0-6317 GCA_041634015.1 Nitrosopumilaceae archaeon | reverse complement strand
CAAAGTCCGATCCGCAGTTAAAACTATCTTTGGGGAACCCATTTGCCTATCAACGCAATAATTTCACGATTTATTTTAAACCTTGTGGGACTAGCCTGCCTAATAGTTTTCTAAAATTCCAGCTTTGTTCCTATAAGCAGAGCCAAATTCATTATTTGAGGAAAGATAAGTCCCATCAAAAATTGTTCCATCTCTACAGACAAGATCCGAGCCCATACAACAACTCCCACATATTCCAACCCCACATTTCATCATTCTTTCAATACTTGCCTGAACAAACATTTTTTTGGAATTTGCAATTTGCACGGTTTTGTGCATCATTAACTCTGGACCGCATGTATAAATTCCATCAAATTTTTTTTCATCAACCAATTTTTCAACCATATCTGTGACAAATCCTTTTTGGCCGTATGAACCGTCTTCAGTTGAAACTAAAACTTGATGTTGATGTTTTTCTAAGAGTGAATTTGCCAATCCCTCAAAAAATACCTCTTCTTTTGATTTTGCCCCAATTAAGACAGTAACATTATCTGTGGGCTTTACATGTTTTAAGAGTCTCATAAGAGGTACAAGCCCAGTTCCACCACCTACTAAAAGTAGCGACCCATTTTTAATTGAAAAAGAGTTCCCGTAAGGACCACGAACTCCAATTAATTCTCCTTCTTTTGTATTATACAGACCAGTAGAAGCCTTCCCAAGTTTTCTTACAGTAAATGCCGCTTTGTCAACTTCGTTTGCAATCATTACACTCATTGGTAGTTCGGCTATTCCAGGGACCCAAACCATAGCAAATTGGCCAGGAAGTACATTGGATAAAATATCGTCCGAGAAGATCAGGGTTCGCACAGTTGGTGTTTCATCTATTACCTTCTCTATTTTGAAGATAGTTGGGTGGTTAGAATCTCGTGGCATAACCTACCATTTCCTCGATTTTGGAGAATTCATTTTTTTTCATGTAATTTTCTATTCCAGTATTAATTTGCTCAAAAACAGTAAGCCAATTGTCGCCAATTGCGCTACCCATTTGAATTGCAGATGCCCCCGCAAGGAAAAATTCCACCGCGTCTTCCCAGGTAGATACGCCACCACATCCAATTATTGGAATTTTATAATTTGTTGCAATTTCATAAACGCATCTAAGGGCAACTGGTTTAATCGGAGTACCCGAAAGACCACCTATCTTATTACTAAGAATTGGACGCTTTGTTTGAACATCTATGGCCATGGCACGAATTGTGTTAATAGCCGTAATAGCATCAACCCCAGAATCAATTGCAGCGCCAACTGTATCGAGATAGTGGGTTGTTCCAAGTCCTACCTTAGCAATTACTGGGACGTTTGTAGTTTCCTTTACACATTTAACGATTTTTTTTACGAGTTGTGGATCATCCCCAACCTCTAAACCTACTTTGGCAACATGAGGACAAGATAGGTTAAGCTCAAAGCCAGCAACATTACAATTCTTAAATTCCTTGACCATAAATTCAAAATCTTCTTCTACAGAACCCACCAAACTAACAATTATTGGAACATTGGTGTTCTCTGAGATAGTTTTTGCAAAATTAGTTGCCCCTGGGTTTGATAAGCCTACAGCATTTAGCCATCCGCCGCCCTTTACGCTAAAAATAGTGGGATTAGGATATCCCTCCCAAGGCTCTTTACTAATTGATTTTGAGACCACCCCGCCGGCTCCAGCGGCGTGAATTCTTTTGAAAACTTCAAGGGAAATCCCCAAGATCCCTGAAGCAAGTAGGACCGGTTTTTCGAGTTTTATTGAGCCCACTGATGTATTAAGACTTTGATTCACTTGGTGAAGTAAACGGGATTTCGAATATAACAGTTGATTCGATAAGAACGTTGGTACCTTTTTTAATGGAGTGCATTGAAATCTTCTAGTCATGCAATCTGTTATTTTGACCGAATTAGGTATCGCAGTATTTGATGGAGACAAGTGTGTCAAGACTTTTCCCTTTTCGGATCCTGCCGATGATTTTAAGGCGATAAAAAAAGGAGAAAAAAAAGTTTTCAGTTTAATTGATTATCTTTCTAAAGTAGATAGACGCGTAGCTACAAGTGACCAATCACTCTTATCAATTTTGAAAAAAAATTCTATTGACTCGCAGCTAATGGAAGAAAATGAGATTGAAAAAATCCAAATCTCCAAACCACAAGTCCTTGTAGATGCAGGTTTTGCTAAAAATGAAGGCGAAGCAATGTCAAAATTGCGGGACTTTGCAATTAATATTTCGTCATCTACGGTCTCCGAAGTATCCGAGGCTCCTGACCTTCACATTATACAAGCAATCAATTCACTTGATGAAATTGACAAAATAATCAACGGAGTCAGCTCTAGGTTACGAGAATGGTATGGACTTCATTTTCCAGAGCTTGATAATATTATTGATAGCATAAATGGGTATTCACAGATTGTTTTAGCGGGAAAACGAAGTGACCTAACAGAAAAGATCTTCGAAGATGCAGGATTTCCAAAATCAAAAATTGAGATGTTATCGCTTGTCAAAGACAAAAGTAGAGGAGGAGACATCTCTGAAGAAAATTTAGCTATTGTACAGGGATTAGCAAAACAAATTCTTGATATGCATGATTTACGAAAAAAATTAGAAGACCATATAGAAACTCAAATGAGGACAATTGCGCCAAATACCTCAGTTATTCTTGGAACATCAGTGGGGGCAAGAATTCTTGCAAGAGCTGGAAGTCTAAAAAAACTTGCATCTATGCCTTCTAGCACGATTCAAGTGATTGGTGCTGAGAAGGCACTATTTCGATCAATTAAAACTGGTTCCCAGCCACCAAAGCATGGTTTGTTGTTCCAACATTCATTGGTTCATGCTTCCCCAAGATGGCAACGAGGTAAGATAGCACGAGCTGTGGCTGCAAAGGCAGCAATTGCATCAAGGGTTGATTTGCACAGTGGTGAACTAAACAAAACGCTCCTAGAAAAGCTCAACATCAGGGTTGATGAAATTGGTGAAAAATACAAGAATCCAGTCGAAAGGCCTCAAACCTATGACCGACCACCGAGAACCAGAGAAAACAGGTTCAAATCACGAGGACCTGGAAAGAAGAAATCAAGAAAGATGAAAGATAAGAGAAAAAAGTTTGGAAAGCGAAGATGAGAATTACTTTTGGATTAAGGTAGAAGGCGAAAAAAAGCTAGCTACTGAAAATCTAGTACCAGGAAATCAAGTGTATAAAGAAAAATTAGTTAAAAAAAAAGGAATCGAGTATAGAGCATGGGAGCCCTTTAGAAGTAAGCTCGCAGCATCAATTATGAAGGGCCTCGAAGTATTTCCATTTAAAGAAAAATCAGTTGTTCTTTATTTGGGAGCATCAACTGGGACAACTGTAAGCCATCTCTCAGATATAGTAGGTCCAAGAGGTAAGATTTTTGGAGTAGAGCATTCAAGCAGAGTTGCACGGGATTTTTTAGACAGGGTTGTTGCATACCGACCAAATATTACACCAATAATTCAAGATGCAAGAAAACCAAGGGAGTATTTTTCAGTTTTTGGAAAAGTGGATGTCGTCTATGCAGATATTGCACAACCAGATCAAACAAACATAACAATTGATAACTGCAAGATGTACCTAAAAAAAAATGGTTTCTTGTTTTTGGTAATTAAAACACGGAGTATAGATGTAACAAAATCTCCAAAAAAAATTGTAGAGTCAGAGGTAAGAAAATTACAAGATCTATTTGAGATAGTTCAAATTATTGATTTGCAACCATACGATAAAGATCACGCAATGGTCATCGCAAAGTATTTGTAAAATCCTTACTTTTCAGTTAAAATTACCTGGACTGGTTTCCAGCTCTTCCTAACAAATTTAGGAACTTGTTTAGTTTTACGAACATAACCTCTAACAAAATGAATTGTTTTTTTATCAGATGGGTATCCACTGCCTAAATCATGTTTTTTTCGTAGCTTTGCAATTTCCCTGTCCCTTTGCACCTTGGCGATAATCGAAGCAGTTGATACTATAACGAATCTGCTGTCTGCCTTGTGATAGGAACGAACTTTTGAATTATTGGACTTTCCAGAAACTACTTTTCCAAATCGGGATGCATTAACATCACACGAATCAATATACGAGATTGTAGGATTTAGTTTTGAGATGACCTTGGCCATGTATTTTGCCTCCAGGCCATTAAGATCATGTTTTTTCACACTCTGATCGATGGTCTTTGGATTTACTTTGGCAACATAGTACTCATCAACAAATTTTATAATTTTCTTATATAGTAATTCTCTTGCTATTGGGCTAAGCTCCTTTGAATCTCGAATTCCCATTTTAGAAAGTTTTCTCATTTTTGACTTACTAACAGAAACACCAGCTATTACCAATGGTCCTACCAATGAACCTCGTCCCGCTTCATCAACACCGCAAACTTGCAATGAGGTCTGAAATCTTTTGGCATATTAAACCATTTTAGTTAAATTTTATCATAACTTTAGCAGGTCTATTTCGTACCTAGAGCTGCAAATTTTTAATTTTGCTTTGATTTGAAAAAAACAGCCGGGTTAACCATTATAGGTGCATAAACTCAAAGAGAGATAATTGCAGACTTCTATTTCAGATATAATTGAAACTCAAGAAGGGACAACCAAAATTCTTGTACCAAAAGCATCACTTACTGATAAAGTTCCTCCAAAGGAGCCAGCCTTTTTTAATCCAAGAGCAAAACTAAACAGAGATCTCTCAATTATCGCATATTCTGCTTTTGTAAAAAATTTTTCAGGCCCAACAATTTTTTTGGAAGGATTATCGGGGCTTGGAGCACGTGGACTACGGGTGTCAAACGAAATAAAAGAAATTCAAAGTACTATTGTAAATGATCTAAATCCAAAGGCACTTGAGCTTGCAAAAAAGTCCGCAGAATTAAATAAACTTGAAAACTTTGAAACCTCAGAAAACGAAGTTTGCCGCTTTTTTGCAGATTATTCTAAGAGAGGGAGAAGAGGTTCAATCGTAGATATTGATCCCTTTGGCTCACCTGCAAAATACTTTGATTGTGGATTACGAGCAACAATGCATGGTGGAATTTTTTCTTGTACTGCAACGGATCTTCAGGTTCTAAATGGTCTTTTTAATAACGCGTGTAAGAGGAGATACGGCGGATTACCAATCAAAACAGAATATTCCAATGAAATTGCAATCCGCCTAATGCTTGGATGCTTAAGGACGGTTTCAGCAAGACTCGACTTGGAAATAATTCCGTTGTTTGTTGAATGTGATATGCATTACTATAGGATTTTTGTTAAGGTAAAAACAAGACCTGATCAATCAGAGAATCTGGGATTTATTTTCCATTGTAAATCCTGCGGACACAGAGGCATAATCAAAGAAGGGTTGTCTTTATGTGAAAAGTGTGGTTTCAAATTAATTGTAGCAGGACCTTTGTGGATTGGAAAGATTTTTGATAAAAATTTTGTTGAGGAAATGTCAGAACAATTACCATTATTTTCAGTTGAAAAAAAATGTGAAAAATTAATAACTAAAGCAATCGCCGAATCGGATTTGCCTGCCACGTTTTTTACTTTGGATGAGATTGCATCGAAGATGAAAAGAGCCCCCATAAAACTAGAATCGGCAATAAAAAAATTACAGGAGGCAGGATACAAATCTAGTCCTACCTCTTTTTCACCTACAGGGTTTCGAACCGAAGCACCAATAGATGAAATTACAAGATTATTTGCTACTTGATGTAGCCCAAGCAAACATAATACAATTCACTTGCGGATTTTCTACTAGCTGGGGGTTTAGTGGTTATAATTTTGGCAAATTTTTTCTTGAGATAGTCTCGAAACTCGTTAGAGTATTCCCCATCAAAAACTTTGAAGATTGCATTTCCCTTGTGGATTAGAACTTTATCCATAATTTTAGATGCAGAATAGTTGAGCGATATTTGTACGGCGTGATCTACTGTCCAATTTCCCGTAACCTTCGGCGATAGGTCACAGATTACCGCATTAACTTTTTTGCCAAAATAGGATAGTATTTCATCTACTATTGATTCGTCTTCAATATCATCCTGTAAGATAAAGGCATTATCAATTTCTTCAACATAAGATGTATCAACACCCATAACCTTTCCCTGATTTCCACTAAGTTGCACTGCAACCTGAGTCCAACCACCAGGCGCACACCCCAGGTCCAAGACATAAAATCCGGGCCCAATAATTCTATAACTTTTGTTGAGTTCTTTTAGTTTAAAGGCAGAACGACTACGATATCCTTGTTCATGGGCAAGTTTTCTATAGTGATCTCGCTTGGCATCAATTAGTTTCATT
>JBFJMG010000066.1:0-6357 GCA_041634015.1 Nitrosopumilaceae archaeon | reverse complement strand
GCAATTGTGTTCGCAATATTTTTCTTGCCAATACATACCCTAGTAATGTTGCCAATAGTATCTCAGGAATTCATAATCATGGATGAATCTCAATTAGATTTGGATCAACTAGAAGCACTCAACACGTTACTGTTTAACAGTGAATTTGTTTTATGGTATTCGGCATTTCTTCACGTGTTATTTGGGGTGGTGATGGGAACAATGGCAGGATTCATTTTACATGATAAATATAAAAAAGTAAAACGACTTCAGGGATTTTGGTAATTCCCTAACTTTTATTGGTTTTTTAAAAATAAGATTAACGAAAATAACTTATGATCCCCAATCGCTGCTTTTCAATTTTGGTCTTTCTGCTTCATTTGGAAACCTGAATCCACAAAAAGAACATTTTTGGTTTTGTAATGGAACTCCATCATTTGTAGGAATAGTAGTTACTCGATTACAACTAATACAGGTTTTTTGAATTGCCATAATTTTGCTTATTAAAATTTAAAATAACTTTGTGTTTGTTCACATTAAAAAACCCAATAAAATTCTTAGAAGAATAATTACAACAATACAACGAAAAGGTATTCTAAATCTAAGAATTAACTCTCAAAATTATAAATCTAAAAGATATCTTAGAGTAGTTTTATTATTTTTCTTTATTTCCATTAAATGAAATGTCGGTGCTTTTATTTCCACTTTAAATTGATGTTTTTGTAGATTAATTTCTTCTCCAAAAATCTTTCCTTTAATCTTATACCCAGAATTTTTCTCAATCTTAATTGAAAATCTATGAATTGCAAATCCTTCAGTAATTAATTGAAAAATAATCTCCTCCAACCAGTTAAACAAAAGGTATCGAAGATCTTTCCCGCATACTTCTATACTTTTTTCATCTTTTTCTTCTACTAATTCAGGGTTTAGGGTAATATCCACCACCGATTCTCCAGCTAGAACAAACGCCTCGTCTAAGTCGCTAGCACTAACTTCGACTAAAGCATCAGTTGCATGATCTAAATATCTAAAACTCAATTATTTGAAAGACCAATTTCTTGTATTAATAGGTCGCAAAATCTTAAATCAGAAACTAGGAATGGTTCTGTGACTTGGAACTTCCACGAGGAATGAAGGATTTTTACCCTGATGAGCTCTCTCAAATTGAAATAATTCGTCAAAAATTTATCGAGACCTCTAGGCTTTTTGGTTTCAAATTAATGGAACCATCGCCAATAGAATTACTTGAAACCCTTGAAGCTAAGAGCGGTCCCGCAATACGGGAAGAAACCTATTTTTTCAAAGATAAGGGAGATAGAGAAATTGCCTTACGATTTGATTTTACAGTTGGTTTAACAAGATACGTAACTTCACAAAAATCTCTTAGATTTCCAGCAAAGCTAGCATCCTTTGGTGGAGTTTGGCGATATGATGAACCTCAAAAAGGAAGATACCGATTCTTTCATCAATGGAATGTAGAAATTTTTGGTAGACCAAGCTTAGAGTCAGAGGCTGAAGTAATAGAATTTACTTCACGACTTTTTGATGTATTAAATTTTCAAAACATTCGAATTGAAATAAACCATAGAAAATTAGTAGAATCTTTTGTTAGAAAAACCTACCCTGATTTTAGTTCAGAAAATGAAGAAAAAATTCTAGCTGATTCATTTAGGCTAGTGGATAAAGTTCAAAAGAAGTCTCAAGAGGCCCTCCTCAAGGAATATGAACATCTTCCTTCATCATACGTCTTGAATCTATTAAAATTTGCAAAAACTAAGGGAACTCCAGAGAAAATTGAACAAGAAAATACATTACAAGATCTAGACTCCTGGGATTACCTGAAACAGCTCTGGTTTGCATTAGAAAACCGAGGTGTGAAAAATATCCAAATCAATTTTGGAATAGTTAGAGGCCTAGATTACTACTCTGGAATAGTTTTTGAGGTATATGATCCCGCATCAGATTTAGGTGCACTCGCTGGGGGAGGGCGTTATGATGCGCTTACTAGCGCATTTGGTAGAAAGGACATTGGTGCAACAGGAGTTGCGGGAGGAGTAGAAAGGATGATTCTAATCATGCATGAACAAAAAATTATGACAGAAGAATCGCCATCTAAAGTTTGTGTGTTATATGTTAATGAGGAAATGCAAAAGGTTGCAACAAGTCTTGCATCAAGCCTACGACTTGCAGGAATTATAACGGAAATTGATCTTAATAGTAAACCATTAAAAAAACAAATGGAAACTGCAACTGACGCTAATTTTGTTATTATAGTTGCACCAAAAGAACTGTCAGATCATAAGGTAGTTCTTCGAAATATGGAAAATGGCGAAGAAACTCAGGTCTTACTTGATAATCTAATCAGTGATCCAAAATCAATCTTCAATTTATAAACGCACGAGTTAACATCATTATCTCTGGCCCAACGGTAAAAGATCCGACCACGATTGCGTTATTATTAGCTAAAACTCCAGACATCACATAAGGTACTCCACCGTTTATTGTTGCTGGTTCTATCCTTACTCCTAAAACGTTTGAAAAAATCTTGATATCTTCTTCATCGGTTTCAGGATGTATGATTGCCCCACCTGACGTAGCAACTGCCATGGCACCAACCTGATGATACCCTGCAATTTTCTTTTGAATAACTTCAACCCCCAAAATATCTTCAATTTTCTTCACTTCTAATTTTGGGATTATAGGAGATACAATCGCACCCTTATCGTTTGTACAGATTAAATTTCCTAAAGCGGTATATTTAGATTCTAAAACTGCAACATTCAGGTCGGTGGATTTTTTTGCTAATTCATATTCCTCAACCAAGCATGTTTTTGGCAACAGTAAACCATGATTGTTAATTGCCATCATTGCACCGATCAGTCTTGTATTGGAAACTGAGGTAAACAAAGAGTTAACCCCAAGATATTTTTCGAGAATGTTTGCTTTGGTTTTTGCGAAGCCTCTTGGAAGGAAAATATGTTCATCATTTACATTGGCATAAATACCAATGTTAGGACCCCGATAAACATCATACTTGAAAATATCCAACAAAGAGATCAGATCTTAAATCGATATGAACGTAAGGGAAATTTTGGCTCTGCTCTCTTCTGAGTTATAAAACTCTTTAAATTCAGAATTTAGTTTCAACTAATTTTGTCTAGATTTAAATAATAACAAACAAGAATTTGTCTATGCCAATAGCTGAAAACTTTCCAGAGGGTCTAAAACCAGTTGGGAAAATTCAACACTCTGACGGCGAACATTTCCATTTTGTATGGGGTCCAGGTAAGACCACAAACACAGATGGTTCACCTGCTGAAGTATTTGCAAATGACGATGTAAAAGCAGCTTATGCTGCGCGCAGCGAAGAGCAAGTACCCTTAGGCGTTAGTGGAACAATGGTCGCAGTTGATTGGGATTCCTGTGTAGCTGACGGTGCATGTATCGAAGCATGCCCAGTACAGGTTTTTCAATGGTATAGAACGGAAAAAGATATTCCTGCTATAGAAGCAATCAATGCAACATTTGAGGGGACTGGAAGTTCTGTCAAAGAAGAACGAAAGGATCTCACCGATAAGGCAGATCCTATTAGGGAACATGATTGTATCTGGTGCATGGCATGTGTTTCAGTTTGCCCTCCTCAAGCTATCAAGGTTGATCAATCAAACTTGGAAGCTCATGAGAAGGCGGCAGGAACATTCGTTAAAATGGAATCAGGGTCTGCAAATCCACACGCACACGACTAAATCTTTTTCTTTTCATCCTTCTTATTTTTCTTTAATTATTTCAAGATTCCATCAAGAATTCCTTAAAAAATTATACGGCTTTTAATCCATTTTTGCACAAACAAGGAAAATTTTGCATAACAGCGTTATTCAAAAAAATTTCATGGAATCAAAATTTAATTCGTGTTTATTTCATTTAGATTTAAATACGATTTCTTAAGTAAACAATTATGCCAATTGATCCAAAATTTCCAGAAACCCTAAAGGTTATTGGTAAAACTAGCCATGGCGATGGCGAGAACAAGCACTTCATTTGGGGACCGGGTAGAACCGACGGCGAAGCTTGGTCAGATGAAAATGTAAAAGCAGCATACGAAGCTAGAGGAGAAAAACAAGTACCATTAGGAATACACGGTACAACTGTAGCAGTTGACTGGGATTCTTGTGTTGCAGCCGGTGAATGCTTTGGTGTTTGTCCAGTACAAACCTTTCAATGGTATAGAACCGAAAAAGATATTCCTGCAGACAAATGTCTGGGTGAAACTTTTGCGGGAACTGGAAAAACCGAACCAAATGAACGCCTAGATTATACTGACAAATCACAACCAATCAGAGAACATGATTGTACCAATTGTTTGGCTTGTCAAGAAATTTGCCCTTCACACGCAATTGTGATTGAACAATCATATCTAGAGCATCACGATAAAGCAGATGGAACATTCGTTAAAATGGAATCAGGGTCTGTAAACCCTCACGCACACGATTAAACCATTTCTTTCTTTATTTTTTAAAATCATATCTTAATTCTATATCTTAACAAATTTTAGTTAGGTACTATGAACGAAACTCGCAGAGGTCGCCTAGCTCGGTAGGGCGCGGGCCTTGAGAGCCTGTGTGCGCAAGCATTCGGGGGTTCAAATCCCTCTCTCTGCGTTTACTTTTTACCAAATTTTCCCAACTCTGCCAATAAAGCAGAAAGCTGAATCTCTGGATTTGAGCCCATTAAAATTCTATAATCATATTTTGCAATTGCTTGGCTAATTTCACTAATGTTTGAATGTTTTATTTTAAATGCAGCAGAATTAAGATATTTTAAAAAATCTGACTCGGACATTCCGTAAACCTTAATGAGCTCAATCATTTGTTCTCTAGCATCTCCGATATCGCCATCAAGAGCTAAGTTCAAAATTTTTGTTACATCAGATGTCTTTGATAAACCAGCTGAGGCTTTGACATTTGTCTCGTTGATTTCTCCTAAACTAGATACTGCCTGCAAGAGATTAATGGCATGGCGCAAATCTCCTTCAGAATATTCAAAAATCATTTCCAATCCTTTTTCATCCACTTTGAGTTTTTCTTTTTTTGCCAGGGATTTTAGATGTGAGATCATTTCCTTTTCTGGAATTGAAGTGAATTTGAACACTGCACATCTGCTTTGTATGGGATCAATAATTTTTGAAATATTGTTGGCTATCAGTATAAACCTGCAATATTTTGCAGTGTCCTCTATTATTCTTCTTAATGCGGTTTGGGCATCCGAGGTCATTTCGTCGGCTTCATCTAAAATTATTATCTTAAAGGGAATTTTTGTATCCAACCCTGCAAATCTTGAGAATTTTTTTACACGTTCTCGGACCATATTGATTCCCCTTTCATCTGATGCATTTAGTTCCAAAGTATACTCCTTCCAATATACACCCAAAATCTCCCGCGCAATGCATAAAGCAGCAGTTGTTTTACCAACACCTGCCGATCCAGAAAAAAGGAGATGTGGCATCTCTGATGCATTTTTTATCATTGATGAAAGACTTCCTATGATCTCCTTTTGCCCAATTATATCTGAAAGTTTTGAGGGTCGGTATTTTTCAACCCACATGAGATTTGATACAGACATAGCGATCAGATTTAACTCTACTAATAAATCGGTTATTATAGGTTCAATAAAATAGGATCAATTGATCTCACCTTTTTGTTAATGGAAATGATCGATCCGATAAAATTACTATCAGCAGCGGAAAGGAGATCTCATGCATAATCAAGATCTAGAGAATGTACATAAAACTGGCTTTAACCTTGAGGAGGTTAAGGTTACTTTTAATCATGATCTAAAGCTGAATGTTGGCGGATTTAACGTGGAGGGAAAACAAGGTGAAATGTTGAACGTACCTCGTTGGATTGCAAAAATTCTCCAAACAGAAAAGCATGTTCAAATTAGAGATACTGATATGTTAGTAGAATTAAAACAGGCCATTGTAAAGGAGAGCGTTCAAGGGGAATTTGATCTTGCAACCCTAGAACAACATTTTTTTATTAAACTAAAGTCATTCATGGAAAATCTTGAAAAAGATGATTACAACAAAGTTCAAAGCATGTTAAATTCATTGGTTCGAAAACGAAAAAGTAAAATAATTACTCTGGCAGATTCCTCTAAATTAACTTCTGAAATCGCAAAAAAACTCACCGTTGAAGAAAGGGAATTTTATAATAACCTACACAATATCAGCAAAAATTTTGTTAGTCATATAATGGGTGACCAAAAATGAGTACAGTAAAAACGCAATTTACGGATTCTGCAATTTCTGATTTGGTTAAAACGTTTTTAACACAATTCAAGGATAAGTCTGGTTCTTTCCAATATGTTGAAAAAGTTGAT
>JBFJMG010000065.1:0-6376 GCA_041634015.1 Nitrosopumilaceae archaeon | reverse complement strand
CTGATTCTCAAATTACCAACGCAAAAGACTTTGGGGGAAAAACGATTGCTGCACCACAAATTGGAAACACACAAGATGTTTCATTGCGTTATTATCTAATGCAAAATGGATTAAAACCCATTGAAAAAGGAGGCGATGTTCGTGTTTATAATGTACCCAATCCAGAAATCTACACATTATTTACAAAGGGGGATATTGATGGTGCTTGGGTACCTGAACCGTGGGCGACCTTACTCGTAAACGAACTGGGTGGTAAACGAATTTTTTTTGAAGAAGACCTTTGGGATAACAAGCAATTTGCATCAGCGGTTTTAATCGCAAGATCAGATTACATATCCAACAACCCCGAAATAATCTCCCGGTGGTTAGAATCTCATAACAAAACAGTCAATTGGATAAATAATAATCCAAAAGAGGCCGTGAATATTTTTGATAAATTTATGGTAGAAACTATGGGGAAATCTTATCCTAAAGAAATTATTTCCGAGGCAATGTCAAATTTAGAGATAACATCTGATCCAATAAAAGAGTCGATAATTATTTTTGCTGAAAGAGCCAATTCTTTAGGGTATTTGGGAAGAGATGGTTATAATATAGAGGGAATTTTTTATCTACAAAATACAAATTCGGAGAATATGAAGCAAAATGGCTAAACTAGAAGCAAAAAATATTGTAAAATATTTTGATCATGACAACTACCGAGTAAAAGCACTAGATGGAATTGACCTTAAAATTCAAGATGGTGAATTTGTATGTATTGTGGGCCCGTCCGGATGTGGAAAATCAACCTTTTTGAGAATAATCGCTGGCCTAGAAACACCAGAGGAGGGCCAAATTCTCTTTGATGGAAAACAGGTATCATCAACCGGACCTGAACGAATTATGGTGTTTCAGGAAGGGGCACTGTTTCCCTGGCTCAAAGTCTCTGACAACGTTGAATTTGGCTTGAAGATGGCTGGAGTCCCCCAAGAAAAACGTACTCAAATTTCTCGTAGATATCTAGATATGATGCAATTAACTAAATTTGCAGACTCGTATACATACCAACTTTCTACAGGAATGAAACAGCGTGTTGCAATAGCTAGAGCGCTGGTAATGGATCCAGATGTACTGTTAATGGATGAACCCTTTGCAGCTTTAGATGCACAGACTCGAGACCTCTTGCTAGTTGAGATGCAATTAATCTGGGAACGTACCAAAAAAACGATTCTATTTGTAACTCATAATGTTTCTGAGGCAACCGTGTTAGGAACAAAGGTTGTTGTTTTCAGCAATAGACCTTCTAGGATAAAAAAAGAATTTCCAATTGATTATCGACGCCCTAGATTAGTTGAGGATGAAAATCTTGTAAAATTTCAACAAGAAATACTTTCGGAATTAAGACCTGAGGTCAAAAAACGAACAGAGTGATATTATGAAAAAAAACCTTTTTGCCAAAAAAATTGCTTTTTACGTCATATTGGTTGTGGTTTGGCAGATAGTATCTTTGACTAATGTTTGGCCAAATAATATTTTCCCATCACCATATGAAGTTGCAGAAGATCTCTTCTATACTGCATCTGATGGGAGTTTGTTTATTGGCATAGCCACAAGTATTTGGAGATTAATAGTTGGATTGGCAATTGCCATTGGGGGCGGAATCGTCCTTGGAATCTTTATGGCCAGAGTCGAGACCGTAAATCAAACAATAGGCTCGTTGGTTTTGGGATTGCAATCAATCCCTTCTATTGCATGGGTTCCTCTTGCTATATTGTGGTTTGGTCTAACAGATGCAGGCATTATTTTTGTAACTGCTATTGGGGCAATGTTTGCAGTAACAATTAGTACCTATACAGGAGTAAAAAATATCAATCCTCATTATTTGGAGGCTGCCCGTAATATGGGAGCCAAAGGAGGCCAACTTATCACCAACGTACTCATTCCTGCGGCATTCCCCTTCATGATTTCAGGTTTCAAACAGGGCTGGGCATTTGCATGGAGAGGAGTTATTGGTGCAGAATTATTGTTTTCATTTTTGGGTTTGGGATTTTTACTCAATGTCGGAAGACAACTCAATGATGTTTCACAAGTAATTTCGATAATGTTTGTAATAATGCTAATTGGTATTTTGATAGATGGCTTTGTTTTCAAGCGTATTGAAAATAAAGTAATGTCTAGATGGGGATTACGATAATTGTATATCTTCACTGTTTAATTTTTAAAGAGACCAAAAATGCACAAATCACAATTGCTACTGCAAAGTACATTACCGAAACATAATCATAAGTAAATGCAATAGCCCCTCCGATTACTGGACCCACCACTGTTGAAATTGACAAGGTGGAGCTAAAAATTCCTGTCGAGGTTGATTTTGGGTTGTTTTCCATTAGGTGAAAATTTCCTCCGATAAATAAAAAAGCCCAAGTAGCACCTACTAACGCCATAAATGGCATTGCCATCCACCAAGTAGTTACCAATGATAAACCAATAAAGACAAACGTTGTCACTCCAATGCCAATTTTAAATTTTGAAACGTTAGATAACTTTATCCTAGTTGCCATTAGATTCATCACGATGAATGCAGTGACTGTATTTGCGACGTATACAATTGAAACCTCATAGAGTTGGGCACCAAATCTTTCCATTAGCAATAAAGGAAGAATGGTCCAAACAGATGCAGCTCCGATATGTCTCATTAAAAGCGACAAAAAAAGAAATTTATTTTTAACAATGACTTTTTTTGTGGTTCCATGCCCCAACTCTTTTTCAGAAAGATTATTTGGTAATCTAGAAGTAATCAAAAAACCAATTAGGAACATTCCACTACTAATCAGGAAAATCAGTTTAACGTCATTTGCAATACCTGCTGCGGCAATTCCTGCCAACCAGCCTAACGCATGAAAAGAAATCACCGAGGCAACCTTTGCCTTGTCCTTACCTGACTCATAAGCGTAGGCAATCATTGCCGGAATCATTATCCCACTTGCAATTCCCGCACCAATTCGTGCTAAAAGTAAGAGTATTACATCATCTGCAAAGTAATGCAACCCAAAAGTAATTGCACAACTAAGGAAGCCAACTCTAATGAAGAGTAGTCGAGCTCCTTTCTTATCTGATCTCCTTCCAAAATATATTTCAGATAATATCTGAGCAAAGCTAAAAGAGGCTACAATAAGACCAATTTCAAAAAGGGATTCAGTAACACCTTTTGCAATTATTGGCATAAAGACAAATACAATTGAAATTCCAGCATGCTGAAAAAATGTAGTGACTCTAACGAGATTATTAATACCAAGTTGCTGCAAAAGCCTTTCAACTTAATTCGAAATTAGACCTAATTTGAAACAATCTAAACAACAATTATCTCAAATTTTTCTAGATTCAAAAGAAATTATACGTGTATTTTCTAATTACTGGTATGTCTTCTCAAAAAGAACCCATTCTGGAGAGTATTAAAAAAAGAATTCTTCTCTTTGATGGGGCCATGGGAACTGAGATTCAAAAATTTAATCCTAAGCCAGAAGATTTCCCTAACGAGAAAGATGGATTCAATGATGGCTTGGTAATCACGCATCCTGAATGGATAAAGAAAATTCATCGCAGTTATCTTGATGCAGGAGCAGATTGCATTGAAACAAATTCTTTTGGTTCAAATAAAATTAAACTTGATGAGTATGGTTTTGGTGATCAAACTGTTGAATTTAATAAAAAAATAGCCCAACTGGCCGTACAAGTCTGTACTGAATATTCTGACAAGCCTAGATATGTAATTGGCTCAATGGGGCCCACCGGATTCTTACCTAGCTCAAATGATGTTGATCTAGGCCAAAAATCACTTAATGAAATTAGAGAAGCATTTGCGCTACAAGCTGAGGGTTTGATACAGGGTGGAGTTGATGCCTTACTTATTGAAACAAGTCAAGATATCCTAGAAGTAAAACTTGCAATTGAAGCTTGTCATAAAGCAATGGAAAAAACCAAAAAGAAAGTTCCCATTTTTGCAAATACTACACTTGATCAGTATGGTAAAATGCTGCTTGGTACTAACATTCAGGCAGCGTATACTACAGTTTCAGATATGGGAATTGATATTTTTGGATTAAATTGCTCAACTGGTCCACTTGAGATGATTCCAAGCGTTAGATGGCTAGACGAGCAGGACAAACACCAGTTGTTAGTTGTCCCAAATGCAGGAATGCCTGAAAACCAAGGTGGTCAGGCAGTATACAAAATGGATCCAGAGTCAATGGCAAATTCACTGAAGGACTTTCTAAAAAATTTCAAAAATGTGAGGATTATTGGTGGATGTTGTGGAACTGGCCCTAAACACATACAAGCACTTCGTAAAGTAATTGACGAAAAAGCTTAATCATCTAAGGGTTAAGTATTTAGAAAAAACAAACTGCATCTGAATTATTGAATACTCCAAGAGTTAGCTCTGCGTTAAAGGCAGTTGATCTAAAACAACTTCCGCCCCCATTATTGATTGGGGAACGTCTAAACACCCAAGGTTCAAAAAAAGCCAAAAAACTTGTACTATCTGATGATTTTGATGGTTTGATTGATTTAGCAAGGGAACAGGTGGAAGGCGGTGCCCATTGTTTGGATGTCTGTGTCGCTACCACAGAAAGATCTGATGAACTTGATTTTATGACAAAACTTGTTAAAAGATTAAGCCTCGAAATTGACGCGCCTTTAGTAATTGATTCCACGGATCCGGAGGTAATTGAAAGTGCTATCCAACAAATTCCAGGTAGGCCAATTATCAATTCTATTAATTTAGAAGGCGACGGCAGTCGTTTTCACAAATTAGCTCCTATAATGGCAAAGTATGGCGTACCTGCAATAGCTTTGTGCATTGGTCCCAAAGGAATGGCAAAAAGTCCCCAAGAAAAATTAGAGACTGCCCAACTATTGCTGGAGACTGGCAAAAAATTTGGTCTTAAACCGTGGCAGTTTATTTTTGATGTTCTAACCTTTACCTTGGCTACAGGGGAAAAAGAATTCCAGGATGCAGGAACAAATACTTTGGAAGGGATTAAGTTAGTTAAAGAAAAATTTCCTGATTCATTTACTGTTCTTGGTTTAAGTAATATCAGTTTTGGATTGGTTCCTTATGCCAGAAAAATAATTAATTCTGTTTTTTTATATCTTGCAGTCAAGGTTGGACTGGATTCTGCAATTGTAAATGCCAAAGAAATAATCCCGTATTCTGAAATTCCCTTACAAGAAAGAAAACTAGCAGAAGATTTAATCTTCAATAAACATCCTAACGCATTATCAGATCTAATAACCTATTTTGAGAAAATTGATACAAAATCTGTTACTGATACAACAAAAGTGCAAGTAGATCCTTCCTGGACGTCTGGGAAAAAAGTTAATTTTAGAATTATTAATCGTCTAAAAGATGGGATAAAAAATGATGTCGTGTCAGCAATCGCAGAAAAAATACAAAAAACCGATTTGGTTGTAGAAAAACAAGGATCACTTGAAATTTCTGCAAGTAAAGAAATAACTCATCCTGGAGCAATTAAAACTCTAAATGAAGATCTTTTACCTGCAATGAAGGAAGTAGGAGACAAGTTTGGTGCTGGCGAGCTGATTCTTCCTTTTGTGTTAAAATCTGCTGAATGTATGAAAGAAGCAGTAGGTGAGTTGGAAAAATATCTACTTAAAGAAGAGGGCACTACCAAAGGAAAATTGGTTTTAGGAACAGTTTATGGTGATGTTCATGATATTGGTAAGAATTTGGTAAAAACTATTTTTGAAAACAATGGTTTTTCGGTTTTTGATTTGGGCAAGCAGGTACCCTTACAGAAATTCCTGGATAAAATTGATGAAGTAAATCCCGATGCTGTAGGTTTGTCTGCCCTTTTAGTTTCTACATCAAAGCAAATGCAATTTTTTGTAGAGCATGCCAGAAAAAACAAACTCTCAATTCCTATTTTGTGTGGAGGAGCTGCTATCAACTCCAATTACATCAATAGGATAGCAAAGGAAGGAGGCATCTATACTTCGGGTGTATTTTATTGTAAGAGTATGTTTGATGGACTAAAGACCATGGAAAAACTTGTCTCAGAT
Organism: Nitrosopumilaceae archaeon; assembly: GCA_041634015.1. GTDB lineage: Archaea > Thermoproteota > Nitrososphaeria > Nitrososphaerales > Nitrosopumilaceae > JBFJMG01. The sequence continues at coordinate 316 of JBFJMG010000065.1, read as the reverse complement.
GAAAAAGTACACTTACTTGATGACTGGAAATCAAGAATAGAACAATGGGAAGAAAAAAAAGTGACCGCCATTCCTGCGGATCAAATACCTCATAGTGGAATCAAACCAATAAAACCACCAACAACGGATCGGATAAATAAAATCAATCATTTGACACCAGATGAAATTAGTATAGATGAGATTTGGAAGCATGTGAACAAAAAATCTTTGTTTGTTCTCTCGTGGGGATTGAGAGGGAAATCTGCAAAAGAATCACAGAAAGAACATGAAGAGTTATTTGAAAAATGGAAAAAAAGAGTCGTAGACGAAAAACTAT
>JBFJMG010000064.1:0-6417 GCA_041634015.1 Nitrosopumilaceae archaeon | reverse complement strand
TTACCAACTAGAATCTATGATACATCACGGTGATATAATTTTGAAGGCAAAAATTTTGATTTTTTAAACAATTGTAGATTCAAATCCTTTGAATAGCATTAAACCATGATAAATCTATGCGATTATTTTTTTAAAATCAGTTAGATTTTTTATTTCTTGAAAATCTAAATCAAATTTAGCTTTTGCCTTAAAGGAGTAATCTATTTCTATTAATTTTTTTAAAATGTCTAAACCCTCTTTTATTTTACCTTTTTTGACTAGAGTTGATGCTTTGTAGTAAAGAGTGAGAGAATTATTTTCTCTCAACGACAACACTTTGTCATAACACACCAAGGCTTCGTCCCATCTGGTTAGAAAATGCAACGACAATCCTTTATTGATCAAAGATAAGATGTCACCAGGATCTTTTTCTAAAACTCTGTCATAAAAAGAAATTGCCTGTGAATACTTTCCTAACTTTCCTAAAATATTTCCGGATTTTACCAATGCCTGTACGTTGTCAGGATCCTTGAAAAGAATATTTGAATAATATCTAATTGCCTCTTTTGGGTTTCCTAGATTCAGACATCTTTGCCCTTTGATTAACAACTCTTCCACATTTTCTTGCATGATTGTTATTTGGAAAGTAAAAATTATTTTTTGAGAACCGAGTTGCCTTTGAGATCTGAAGATCTCTCAGGATCAAAAGTATCTTGGTGAATTGGATCTCTGTGCATGTAACTATAATCTTCCCCTGAGCTTTTCCGACAGAATTTTTTGTGGATGGTTTCCTCAATTTTTACTGTCTTTTCGTTTTCATGAAACATTCTTTTTCCACAGTCGGGGCAAATTATTTCAGGCATAATGTTTTCTAGTGTCAAATCTATTTAGATGTTAAGATTATCTGTAAATCAATGGAAGACTCGCAAATCGTGCCTTTTCTTGTGTGGTCGGCAATCACTGGTATCGTAATTTTAATCACTGGTTTTAGCTATCGGGCATACCTGAGGAGAAAAAATGCGTCACCTCCATCTTGAAAAAAAAGGATTACGTGGTTTGGCGATTGCGGAGAGCTTCACTCAAACTTCAAAAAAATCAATACTTGCTGGCGTTGTCATGAGGCGCGATTTTGTAATTGATGGCTTTGCAATAGGAAAAACCACAATAGCTGGGGATGATGCCAATGAACAAATTCTAAATATGTATCAAAAACTGGACAGGCCTGATATTAGCTATCTTCTGATTTCTGGAATTATTATCTCAATGTATAATATGATTAACATAAAACAAATTCAAAAACAATTACAAATTCCTATAATCGCAATTACTTATCAAGATTCCAAGGGAATCACAGAGGCCATAAAAAATCATTTTCCTCATTCATATGAAACAAAACTTGAAAAATATGAAAAACTTGGGAACCGCCAGAAAATACAACTTCATACCGGCTTTGATATCTTTGTTAGAACAGAGGGATGCTCTGTTGTTGATGCCAAACACATCTTAAATGATTTAACGTTACAAGGTTCTATTCCAGAACCTCTAAGAGTAGCGCAGATACTTGCTAAAACCTTGTTATCTAACGATTAACCTTCTGATGCGGTCTTGCCACCATCTACATTTAGAATGGCACCTGTTATCCAGTTTGCTTCATCAGATGCCATAAACAACACTGCGTTTGCAACATCTACTGGTTCCCCAATTCTGTTAAGAGGCAATCTGTCTTCGAGAACTTTTCTTGCAGTTGGGTCTTCAAGATAAGGTTTTATCATTCCAGAATTAATGATTCCCGGATTTACGATATTGCATCTAATGTTTCTTCTTGCATATTCGACTGCAATTGATTTTGTAAACATTGTAATTGCTGCCTTGGTAGCTGAATATGCTGCCAAGTGAACTCTGGGGATTGCCCTCTCACTTGAAATTGAACCGATATTTACAATACTTCCACTTTTCACCTCAGACATCTTTTTGAGAACTGCTTTTGTTATGTAAAAAACTGCCCGCATGTTTATATCAATTAATTTTGTAATCTCTGAATCTTTCATTTCATGAAAATGCACTGGGTCGTTTATCGCGCCTGCATTGTTTACCAAAATATCAATTTGTCCATGAATATCCATTATCTGGTCTATTGTTTGAATAACTTGTGATTCATTTGTAAGATCACAAGATATCGAAACCGTAGAATCTTTGTTTCCAATTGTATTGCGGGATTTTTCTAGCTTTTCAAGATTTCTTGCAATTAAAACAACTTTTGCACCTTCCTCAACAAATCGTTTTGCGATTCCTTCCCCTATCTCACTAGAAGCACCAGTGACTATTGCTATTTTCCCATCTAATCGCATTATGTTTGGTTTTCTGCATCTAAGTTTAAATTAATTGTGGAGATCTTTGGACTTTGTGGAATTTTTTAGGTATGCCAAAATGCCTGTATAGTCAAGATTTCCAAAACCATTCGCCAATGCTTTTTGGTAGATGTCTTCTGCCTTGCTACTTAACGGCAATATCAACCCAAAGGAATTAGCTGTCTGGTTTATAGTGTGAAGATCTTTTTTGAGATTCTCCAAAGTAAAGGTAGGCTCAAATTTATCCTCAATCATCTTGTAGGCTTTGTTCTGACTCATGCCAGTTTTAAAATATGTAGAATTTAAAATCTCAAGGAAAACTTTGGGATCGACTGATGCGACCTTTGCAAGTAAAATTCCTTCAGATAATGCAAGAGCAAGCATGGCGATTTGAAGATTCATTGCGAGTTTTACAGAATGAGCATTTCCTGTCTTTCCAAGATAAAATACTTTGTTTGCAATTTTGTTGAAAACTTTATTATGTTTTTCAAAAGCTTCCTTTTCACCTGATACCATCATTACTAGTTGACCATTAATCGCAACATTAGGACCACCCATGACTGGTGTGTCAAGCCAAATTATTCCCGCATCTTTGAATTTTTTTGCAATTTCTACAGAGGCACTAGGATTAATTGTACTCATATCTGATACTATCAAATCTGAATGTTTTCCTTCAATGATTCCTTCCTTTCCAAAAGAGATTGATTTTACCGCATCAGCATCTTTTACAACCGTAATTACCAAGTCTGAATTTTGTGCCACTGTTTTTGGAGAATCTGCAACCTTGGCCCCATTTTTTTTCAATTCCGCAGTTTTGCTTTTTGTTCTATTGTATACAGTTAATTTAAAATTTGATCTTAATAGGTGCAAACCAACTGCACTGCCTAACATTCCCGTTCCAATAATTCCAATTCTTGTCATGAATTTACAAAATATAATTTGTATTTTAGTGGTTTGTTTAATTCCTATCTTCTTTCTTCATCTTTTACCTTCCACTCGCCTTTGCCAAGTCTTGGGGCTTCAAATTCCAAATGACCAATTACTTTATCTCCTCGCCTTACCATTCCATAATCTGATTTTCTTAAATGGAAAATTCTTTCTTTTGTCTTGTAACCTCCCTCGATTACTTTGACTTTGAATCTCTTGCTTGCCTTGTTGATTAGCTTTCTTGCAACTTGGACGTCTCCTCGCCAGGAAAACATTTCATAGGTACCAAAATTTTTTGTTACAAGCTCATATCCATAAAGTCTTGCCTCGAGTCTTAGGCCTTCTTTTTGGGTATATTCGTTTAACCAATCAACAACCTTTTGACCCGATCCCTTCTCAACTCCAAAAGTCTCCGAATCCATGCTATTTTGATAATATTACACTAGATGAATAATAAAGTCATAAAGCATTCTCTCTTTGTTAAACTAAAATAGTTATTTTGTAAAAACTCACCATGATTACAGTTGATTGTAAGGATGTAGAGTCAATAAAGCACGAACTTCTCGTCTATGTCTCTGATCAAGTTGGCGCAATTCCTGCACTAAAAATAAACGAATTCATGTTATCACCAATTGATGAGGAAAAAATTGATACTCTGGAGGTAGTTACTGCAATCAAGGAATATTTAGACTCTATTGGTGAGGCTACAAACTATGCTGTAATCTCAAACCAAGATTTAATTTCAATTAAATCAGTTTATGGAAAGGTCCTAGAAAGAGAAAAAAGACCTACAGATCAAATGTTTTCTTGTCCTCATTGCGGATTTGTCACCCAATATGAGGTCGATTATAACACTCACAAAAAAATTCATTATTTATAAGAAATCAATTTCATAAAAAAACAAACAACTCTTCTTTGGTATTTTACTGGAAGGTAATCTGCTAGCATAAAATTACACATTGGATAGGATTTTTGATATTCATGAATAAAACTCGACGCTACTTCTCTATTCTTGAAGATTGTTCGCAATCCCTCAATGTTTATTTCATTTCCAAAAGAATCAATTACAAAAATTCTGTATTGCTTTGGCTCTGATACGAATTTTGTACTAAAAAACCAAAAACTCCCAAAAACCAGAACGAAAAAACCGGTTATTATTTTATCCATTACCCAGCGCATTTTGTATATTTGTCTGATCAGGATGTTTATAAGCTTCAGGCGTATTAGCAAAATTATGGGCATTTACAAAAAAAAGTCAAATGTTTCCAAAGTTTACTGCCCCAAATGCGATTTAGTCTTTGAATCACGAGAAAAATATGATAAACACTATGATTCTCATTCGGGGGTATCTTGCGAATCATGTCCTTTAGACACTGCTATTGAAAAACTTGTAAATCTCTTTAAGAGAAAAAATTAGTGCAAATTGGAAGAAGTTTTTTAAATTAACGGAGAGATCAAAATTTTATGAAAAAAGGAATAATCATTGGTGGGATTGCTGCAGTCGTAATAATTGCAATTGCAGCCTCGTATGGTCTACAACCTGAATCTCAAACTCTTAATCTTGATATGGATCAGATGCATGGAACAGTAAAAACTGCTATGGGCTCGCCAATTTTAGGTGACCCAAATGCCCCTATTACTATAGTAGAATTTGGGGATTATCAGTGTCACCAATGTTATAATTGGTACCACAACACAAAACCAGCAATTTATGAGAATTATATTGAAACCGGAAAAGCTAATCTGGTGTTCGTCGATTTGGCCTTTTTGGGGCGTCATTCACCTTTAGCTGCTCAAGCATCTTATTGTGCAGAAGAACAAGGAAAGTATTGGGAGTATCATGACTTGTTGTACCAGTCTCAAGAGGGAATTGATAATGGATGGGCAAATTCAGAGAGACTAAAGGCATTTGCATTTAATCTTGGCTTGGATATTGATTTGTTTAATTCATGTTTAGATTCTGGAAAATTCTCAAAACGTGTTCAATTTAACATCAACGAGGCAAAATCACATGGTGCCACTGGTACACCTACATTTCTCATTGTAGGCTCTAATGGGCAACAAAAAATTGGCGGTGCTCAACCATATGCCGTTTTTAAGAATATTTTAGACTCAATGATTTAATTTGACACCGTTTAGACTGGTTTTTTCAAACTACAAATTCATCATAATGGCAGGAATAATTTTTATCGGATTGTTAATTCCACTTTTAATAATTTCCGAGTTTGTTTTTTTAACTCCGTATTTTATTGCGCATATTCCTCCTGGAAGTGAATTTGGATTTTCACTAATCATAATTGTTTCAGCACTTGCCGGAATTGTAATTCCGATGAATATTTTCAGAATAAAATTTCTCCGTGTGGCCAAAAAAAAGATGGGAGGTAGCGTGTTGGGTTCCTTTATTGGCGCTATTGCAGGAGCGTGTTCTTGCGGCCCAATAGGTTTTGCAGTCATCTCTGTTTTTGGAAGCGTAGGTGGTGTTGCTTCTGCCTTTTTGACAAATTATGAAATTCCAATTCGGCTCGGAGCAATTGCACTTTTGGCTATTACTTATTTTACGACAGTAAAATCATTGAAAATAGAATGCGAGTTAAACAGCTAAAAAGTTGGCTGACTGAACCTCAGAAATAACCACGAGATAGGACAATAAGCTAAGGGTGGGTTCAGCCGCCTATACAAAATAATTGATTTGCATTGATATCAGAGGTTGGTTGTAGTGATTGCACGAGCTAATTTTTTATTTTCTTTTAAGAGTCTCTAAATTACCTTAACTGTTTTTCACATTCCGTTGAGCAAAAATCGTCTTTCCATGATTCGAATTCTTTTCCACATTGGGGACATTGTTTGAAGGTAGACATTCGGATAATTACGATAAAATCCTATTTAAATTTGCCATCTAGTGGTAATGATTGGTTTTAGATCGCTCGACTATTTTTTGTTAAGAAATTCTTGTAGAATTTTTCGGATTAAAACAACAAGGACCAACTGGTGAGGTTTTTGCAAAAATTCTTTAGTTGATTAGCAAACTTTTCCAACCTTGAACTCTAATTTGGGACAAAAAATCCAATTAATTATTGACAATACTTTACATCCCAAAAAGACCTAACAGAAGCACAAGTGAAACTGAAGATTTAGAAGAAAACGAAGAAAATTAGATCATCGT
>JBFJMG010000063.1:0-6457 GCA_041634015.1 Nitrosopumilaceae archaeon | reverse complement strand
TCTGGCAACTGGAGGTTGTCCTCACACTGCAATCAGAGAAGATCCCTCTATGAATCTTGCAGTAATTGAGGAGATGGAGGAAAAACACAGTGAGCTTGATTTAATAATAATTGAAAGTGGGGGAGACAACATTACAACAACATTTAGTCCGATTCTTGCAGATTATTTCATTTACATTGTAGATGTTGCAGGGGGTGACAAGTATCCCCGTAAAGGCGGACTAGGAATAGAGAGTTGCGATCTACTGGTTATTAACAAAATTGACCTTGCACCAATGGTTGGAGCAGATTTGGAGATAATGAAACGCGACGCTAATGCTTTACGAAAAGAAAAACCAACTTTGTTTATTAATTGTAAAACAGATGAAGGGATCTCAGATGTAGTTACTAATATCATTCATGATGTATTGTTTGATGCAGCACCAAAGGCAAGCATGGTACATTAGCCATGAAATTAGAATTTTACACGCCTGATGATATCCCTTCAGAAGTTTTGTGCTACAACTCTGAGGTAAAACAACTCGGAGTCGGAAAGACTGGAAAAAATGGCTCATTGCGATTAGTTTTAGAGAAAAAACATAATGGAAAAACAATTGTAACAGACCAATTTTCTGAGGTTCCACTCTACTCACAAAGAGCATTACATTATGAAGAATCAATCCCCGATATGGCGCATTTGTATATAATTTCGCCATCGGGTGGAATCCTACAAGGCGATAGATACAGAACAGATATTTTTCTCAAAAAAGATGCAACCGCACACATAACTACACAGGGAGCTACGCGAATCTACAGTATGGAGACAAACACCGCTACTCAGCAAATTAATGTGACATTAGATGAGGGGAGTTATTTAGAATTAATTCCTGATCAAATAATTCCATATAGAAATTCAAGATACTATCAAAAACTTTGCCTCAAGGTTCACGATACTGCAACTATGGTGTATTCAGAAATCATTACACCAGGCCGTGTTGCAATGGGCGAATCATTTGAGTATGATATTTGCTATCTGAAAACTAAAGTGCTCAATCAAGAAGATAATTTGCAATTCTTAGATATTGCTAAAATTACTCCAAAAAAACAAAGGATGTCTTCCTTTGGACTACTATCAGATAACACCATAGTTGGAACAATTTACATTCTAAGCCAAAACACCAGAGTATTACAGTCTGAAGATAAATTTCCAGCAATATTTGAAGCTCATGGGATTTCTGCAGGAGTATCCCGTCTCCCTAACGAAGCAGGAATAATTGTTAGGATGCTTGGACAAAACACAGAGGAGTTAAAAAAAGTCATCTACAAAATTTTGGAGGTTACAAGGAAAAGTGCCAAAAATGCATCGTTTGGCGGTATCCGGAAAAATTAGACTTCGAGATTCCAGAGTAATTATGATCTACAGGCTAGTCAATTATTCACATAACCTAAAGGATTTATCTGCTTTAGAAAATTACTGCTTATGCTCAATAGTGTCTTTAAAGATGCCATAAAAAGACGAGAAAAGACCCTAGAAATTCTCAAAGGACCAAGATTTGAGCAAATAAAAGAAGAGGCGCTAAATAATTGGGTGGAATTTATTCCTAAAAAGGAATATTCCGAGATTGCCGGAATTGATTCTAGTTTCAACAGCACTAAATTTCAAGGCGCCGAACTATGGGCAGTTACCGCAGTGTCCATAAAATCAAATGGAGAAATCATTTCTGACCTGCATGACTTTGGATTAGGGTTTCCAAAAACGGATTTGTCTGCATTTGCAACGAAAATGGAAGTTGATGCATGCAATCAATCAGTCGATAAAGTTGATCTTGTTTTAATGGATGGCTCACTTTATTCGCAGTTTATGACAAGACAGGCATCGCTAATTGTGTCAATTACTAAAGCGATTAAAAAAAATAACAACGTAGTCTTTGTTGCTAAGACATCAAACACAAGAGCACAGTTTGAAAAATATGGCTCCATAGCTGGAGATATTTTTTATTATAACCATGCAACTTTTACTCCAGGATTTAGTAAAATATTCAAAGACCCACAATATGGAAAAGATAAAGTGATCTCTTCAGTTTATGCAAGATTAAGTCATTCATTACCATTAATTAAAATTGAATTACTGGGAGGAGATCACACAGAAGATGACATTAGACAGCTTTTAAATAAATTATACAAAAATAGTGTTGCAGGATATCCATACGCTTTAAAGCTGGCACATAACAACTGTAAGATTAGTGGAAATGATTTATCAAAACTTGTCAGCTTACATGGATTATCAACCCAGATAGGATCAAGAGAGGTACTAGGATGAAAATCGGATATGTAATTGGAGAGTCAAAACCTACATTTGTTACAGCCCTCGCATCAGCACCGCTAGCAGTTGGAGAATACGTAATTATCGATTCAGAAGAGGGAAGAATATTAGGATTAGTAGAGCGTTCAGCTGTTAGCAGTGCTGCATTTGCAGATGTGAAAAACTTTGATGAAGCAGCAGAAAGCATAGAGATTGCAGAAATTAACAAGCGTGATAAGACGTTCACTGCACACATTGGCATCCTGGGATTTTTAGACCAGCTAAAAAAAGGTCAATCAATCATACCAGCAATCCCACCCATTCCAGGCACACCTATTATTCAGCCGACAGAGTCTGATTTGGAGACTATTTTTAGTCCAAACCGTAAAGGTTGGGTCAAAATTGGTAACCTTTTGCGAAACAAGCGAATCAATGCCAAATTAAATTTAGATAAAATCGTTTCACGGCATTTGGGAATTTTGGCAATGACAGGTATGGGAAAAAGTAATCTTGTATCACTATTAACAAAAGAAATTTCAAAAATTAATGGCACAGTAATTATTTTTGATTACCATAATGACTATACATCACTTAACATACCTAGAATCAATGTCATTGATGCAAAAATTAATCCAAGACTATTAGATAATGATCAGCTTTCCGAGGTATTAGAGATTAGAGATGGTGCGAATGTTCAACAACGTGTGCTCCGTATGGCCTTTACTAATCATGTTAAGGAAGCAAAAGACTTTTGGGAAAAGCTCGAAAATGAAGTTGATTATATCGTAAACACAGAAGATAAGAAATTCAAAGAATACAGAAATTCTGCATATCGAGTGCAAGATATTATTGATGAAGCTCAAAAGAGATTTGGGGATATTTTGGATCCAGATATGGGTGACCCAATTAGCTTCATCAAAGAAGGTCGTGCCAATATTCTAAATATTTCTGAATTATCTGAAAAACAAGCAAATGTGGCACTGGCGTTTTATTTGCAACAATTACTTAAAGACAGAAAAGACTCTAGTGTTGCAAGACATGGAAAATCAAAACATATACGCAGTTATCGATTTAATTCCCCAATTTTTGTAATAATTGAAGAAGCACATGTGTTTATTCCAAAAGAGCATGACACCAGTGCAAAATACTGGGCAGCAAAAATAGCTCGAGAGGGACGCAAGTTTGGATTAGGACTTGGAATTGTGTCACAAAGACCACGAAGTGTCGATCTTAATGTACTGAGTCAGATGGGCTCTTTTGCAATAATGAAAATTATTCAAGAAGATGACCAACGCCAGATAGCCTCAGCAACGGAATCTACGAGTCGAGATTTAATCACGCAGCTAACCTCACTTAATGTCGGAGACGCCATTTTAGTGGGGCAGTGTGTAAATTTACCTTCTCTAGTGCATATTGAGGAAGTAAAAGAGAAAATTATGGGTTCTGACCAAAGTGCAGTATCAGCTTGGGAAAATGCAGAAAAAATTAAAGGCGTCGGAGTAGAGTCAACTCAGCAACTAGTTCAAAAGGATTTATTGTTAGACTGAATGATTTTTTCACACATTTCTGATACACATTTAGGATTAGGTCAATATGGATCTGATGAGCGAGAGCAAGACATCTATGATTCCTTTAATCAGGCAATTGATACATCAATCTCTGATCACGTTGATTTTGTAATCTTTGCAGGAGATATCTTTCATGTTCCAAATCCTAATGGGAATGCAATTGTTCAGATGGCAAATGCGTTACGACGGTTAAAAGAAAGTAAAATTGATTCATTTTTTATTTTGGGTGAGCACGATATTAGTCGAATTCGCAGCACCCCAATTCCATATGTGTATCACAACTTGGATTTTTCGAGATACATCGGACATGGAAGGCCAATACTCTACAGAGACATTTTGTTAGTCGGGCTTGATAAAATGCGCAAAAATGAAATTCCACAATTTGAAGAAAAGTTTGCTGAAATTGATAAAGCTGCACAAGATCATTTAGGTCACAAAATTTTGGTAATGCATCAAGGAATAACTGAATTTAACAAGTTTGCAGGAGAATTGCAATCAACTGATCTTCCAAAAAATTTCACATACTACGCAATGGGACATCTACATGATACTGACCAACGAGAGTTTGGTCATTTGTCAGGACCAATTGCCTATCCAGGATCAATTGAACTTACAACCAGTGAGGGAATTAAAGAAGCAAAGAAGGGATTCTTTGAAGTAGACATATCTGGAGCTGAAGCCACAACAAACTGGATTAAAGTTGATACAAGACCCCAGTTTTCATACAAGATAGATTATCAAACAATAGCCGATTCTATTTCAGAGATTTCAAAAAAACTCCAAGGGTTTGAGAAAAAGCCAGTAGTAGAACTAAAAATTAAAGGACAAAAAATCGAAACAGACCAGATTCAAACGCAGATTTCACGCCTGAATTCACTGTGTTTGAGGTATTTCTGGAAGATAGTCACACCTGAAGAAGATGAATCAAGCGTCTTGCTAGAAAAACCAAAAATAATTGATGATGAGTTATTTAGACTATCAGTAAATGCTTTGGGATCAGAAGCGCTTGCAGTATTTGCAATAAAAAAATTATTACCATCATTAACTTCTGGCAGCACAAAAGAAGCTGCACAAATTGTGATAGACGGTTTTGAGAATTATAAAAAGGAGAAACAAAAATGATAAAATCAGTAGAGCTTGGAAACTTTTTGTCGCACCCGGACACCAAAATCGAGTTTGATAATGGAGTTACAGTCTTTGTGGGAGAAAACGGTGCTGGAAAATCAAGTATTATTGATGCTATTACTTTTGCCTTATTTGGTAGTCACACAAGGAAATCAAACAAAGGATTAATCAAAAGAGGAGAAAACCAAGGATTTTGCAAAGTTGCATTCTCTGTCAATGACAAAGAGTATCTAGCTGAGCGAAAATTGGATTCAAAGGGTGGATTATCTGCAAATTTTTCAGAAAAGAAAAACGGGGAGTATCTACAAATTGCAGCTGGAGAGCGAAAACAATTTGGCGAATCGATGACTTCTGAAATTGAAAACAAAATTGGCCTTTCATTTGAAAAGCTTAAGATTGCATCTATAGTTCAGCAAGGAGAGCTAAACTCTATTATCCGAGCAAAGCCAAAAGATTTCAAAGAGTTACTAAATACAATTATAGGAATTGACAGGTTAGATGTAGCTTCCGAGCAAATAAAATCAGTAAAAAGGCTATTTCGAGAAAAAATTTTAACAAAAATAGGATACGATGACACACATTTAGATATACTGACAAGAGATTTGGAAAAGTATCAAAAAGAATATTCTGAATCCATCCCAATTAAGGAAAAACTATCAAAGAAAAGGCAAACACTTGAAAAAATTCTAGCAGAATCAAAGAAAAAACTCGAGGCAGAGACAGGCAAACTAGAAAAGATTACGCAGCTTGACTCAAGGCGAAAAGAGTTACTAGAATATGCCAAAACCGCAATATCAGAAATTCAGCACGAAATTGCCGAAAAAGAGCGTAAAATTCGAGACTGCGAAAGCTGCTTTGAGCATCTTGGGGCAAAAGATGACCTTGCTGCCAAGCTAAAGATGGCAGAATCTGCCATCGAATCCACTCAGAAAAGACTGGTAGAATTGTCAAATCTTTCAGTATCCCTGCAAGAAAAACAATCACTTGCAAAAAAATTAAAACTTAAGGACAACAAGTGTCCTGTTTGTGATTCACATGTTGATAAGCTAAATCCATTGTTTCAAGAAAGACATCTAACTGAAGAGATAGCAAAAATAGAAAAAGAAACTATACAGCTAGAAAAAGAATCACAAATGTATTCAAAAAAGAAGAATCAGTTTTTTGTAAAGCTACAAGAGGCAACGGAAGCTGAAGCTACACTCAAAGCTCACTCTATCAAAGATAAAACACAACTAGATCAAATGCGCCAAGAGATTTTACAAAAAAAATCTAGTGCACAAATTCCACTAAATGCATCTGGGAATTTAGTAGAGATTGGGCATCTAGACTCACATGCAAAGACAATTTACGAATCTATAACAATATTGGAAAATGAAACTAAAGGATTTGATGAGCTTCAATATTGGAATCTAAAAAGTGCTATTGAAGAAAAACAAACCGAACTAGCCGGAATTGATAGAGAGATTGGCGGAATTTCACAGAGA
>JBFJMG010000062.1:0-6531 GCA_041634015.1 Nitrosopumilaceae archaeon | reverse complement strand
TTGCGATTAGCAATAGGTCTTAGCTGTTCTACTTTCTTTAGTGATGCCTTAATCCACTCTCCTTTGCGTACTGACCTGTGATCTTTTTCATCAATTTTCGTGCTTGCATCTACCTTTCCGGTTAAAATTCCAGACGCATCTGGGACTCTAACTAGAATACCAACGTCTTTTTTTACTGCATTTTCTAGCAATTCGTTTCCTGGAGTCTGCTCTAAAATATTATAGACGGTTTGTATGGCACTTATCTCGGCTCTATTCATTGCCTCTAATCCTTCTTGTGTCCAGCCAATTGCAGGACCTAGTGCTGCCTGTAGCGTTTTAATTTTGCCTTGTTCTTTTAATTCTGCCATCGTTTCAAAAATGGAATCATCTCGGATATGGCGAAGCTTTGGATTGTGAAACCCATAAACATCGACATAATCTGTCTGGAGTCGCTCTAGACTGTTTTTTAGGGCATTTTTTGTAAATTCTTTTTCAAAACTTTGAGGAAGCTCACTGTGACCAATCTGTTCTGCATTACTAAAATCATAGCCATATTTTGTAGAGATTACTACTTCGTCTCTCATGTCTTTGAAGACTTCACCAATTAGTCTCTCGCTTTTTCCCTTTCCATACATGTCTGCAGTCTCAAAGAAATTAATTCCCAAATCGTATGCTTTTTTTAGCATTTGTTTTGCTTCTGTCTCATCAATTTCTTTTCCCCACCAGTTAAGAGCTATAGTCCATGCTCCAAAACCAATCTCTGAGACCTTGATTCCACTTTTTCCTAATTTTTTATATCTCAATTTACAATCTCCCTGAATTTTTTTAATCTAGAGTCAAGCTCTGTTTTGCTTAACGCTAAATCACCAGATCTGTCATTATCATTTATTTCTATCCAAGATTTACAACCTTGATATTCAGATTTTATTGGAATTTTTAGCGGCGCAATTTTAGTAACCTGAAGAAATACGGCCTTGATTGGTTTATCAGGCATCCAATTTTTTCTTGCATCGATGTATTCATCACTCCAAATATGAAATTCAGATAATGACTTTAATTTTTCATCTGATAAGACATCTGCCTCATCTAGTACCTCGGCAATTGAAGTGATGACATTGAATCCGTCTTCTGGTTTTTGTCCTAGAGCCTTTGAGAGGTAATCATGAAACTTTGATTTGATGTGTTTTTTTTCTTGGTGTTCATATGTTGGAAACAAAAAAAATTTTTTAGACTCGATATTAAATCCTGAGGCAGTCTCCAAAATACCTCCCTTTCTAAGAATTATTGTTTGATTACCTTCTTCTAATGCCTTTACGACAGTTGCCCACTCTTTTAATCCCTGCACTAACCTAAGCTTGCTATTAGAGGAATAATATCCTTTGTCACACATACAATCATTGGTGTGTCAACTTGGACATAAGATGAGACCTTGGTTTCTCTAAGGTCCATTATTAGATTTTGAAAATCAAACAAGTTATCTGTTTCAAAGGCCAACATGAAATCTTCATCATGAATACCAAATGAATAAGTTGTATTCAAAACGATATTTGGATATCTTCTTCCTACCTCGATGTGCTGCTCCATCATTTTTTGTCGGTGCTCTGGTGGTAAAAGATACCACTCTCGTGTCTTGATAAAAGGATACACAATGACATAATTTTTTGGATCATCACCTGCAACAAAGGAGGGAACTTTGCCTGTCTTTGCATAAATCGAAGGCCGAGTCAAGGAAAGATAAACATGCGACGGCGAGATGTATTTGCCAAACACAGTCAAGTATAGCTTGGTTATGGTCTCTTGAATATCTTCTAGGGATTCAGAAGCAAACCACAACAAAAACTCTGCATCGTCTCGAAGGCCTAAAGTCGAGTATGAGCGAATTTTTACATTAGAGTTTCTTAGGACATTTTCAACCTCTCTGGCTGATTCTTCTTTGGCCAGGTCTGCCATCCATCTCCATTTTGGGTCTACTTTGAAGAATGAGAAATTAAAAAAATACTGCCTCTCTTTTTGTTGTGGTTCTGACATGACTTGCTTTTGATTTCAGGGCTTATTTAATTAAAAAAACAATGATTTCTTATTCCTAGCTCAAGATTTCTATCTATACTTGGGCCTTTTGTTCTAAAATCCAATCGTATCCCTTCTTTTCTAGCTCGCCAGCAAGGGATGCGTCTCCGCTTTTTAGGATTTGACCACGAGCAAAGACATGGACATAATCTAACTTGTCTAGAAAATTCAAAATTCGGGCATAGTGAGTAATTACAATAACTGTGGAATCTTTGTCTGAAACTTTGCTAATTGCCTTTGCAACTGCTTGGACTGCATCAATATCAAGTCCAGAATCTGGCTCATCTAGAATTGAAATCTTTGGCTTTAGAACTGCCATCTGCAAAACTTCGGATCTCTTTTTTTCTCCACCTGAGAATCCTTCATTTAGATATCTTGATAGAAACTCATCTTTTAATCCAACTTTGGCAAGATTATCTTTGAGATATTTTTGAAATTCTCTAACGGTAATGAACACTTCACGGTTGTCTCCTTGCAATGCCTTGCTTAGAGAATTATATGATGTTCTAAGAAAATGTGAAAAGCCAACTCCAGAGACTTCTGTTGGGTATTGAAAACCCAAAAACAAACCTTTCTTTGCTCGCTCATCAGCAGTTAATTCCAAAATACTTTCTCCATCAAGTAAAATGTCTCCTTTTGTAACCTCGTACTTTGGATGTGCAAGTAAGGTGTATGCTAGTGTACTTTTTCCTGAACCGTTAGGTCCCATCAGTGCATGGACTTCGCCAGGACCTGTCTTTAGATTCACTCCCTTTAGGATCTCTTTTCCTTCGATTGATACATGAAGGTCCTTTATCTCCAAAACTGCCATAAAAAAATAACAACATTTTCTCTATATAACACCCGCGAATTTTAGCTCTTCCTAATGACTCATTCTAATTTTCTAGAATAAAATAAAATAGAAAAGGGGGGATTTTGGATTAGTTTTTGGCTAGTGATGGTCTAAGACTGATTCTTAGTTTATAGCTGGTCAGGATCTCTTTGCACCTATTTCTGATGGTTACCTCAGTAACGCCTGCTATGCTTGAGACATCTCGCTGTAACACGTTTTGGCCTAGTAAAATTGAGGCTACATAAAGATAGGCAGCTGCAATTCCATTTGGGGCCTTTCCATCGGCAAGATTGTTGTGTTTGGTTTTTTCTGCAATCTCAATTGCTAGTCTTTCAACTCGGACCTCGGTCTTTGTTAAATTGGCTATCTTTGAGATGTACTTGTCCATGGTCACTTGTGGGGCATTTAATGGTCCCATCTCCATTACCATGGTCCTGTAGTATCTTGCCGCTAGTTTGGTTTTAGCTTTGACGTCTTTTGGTGCACATAATCCGCGGCAGATCTCTTCGAGGGATCTTACAACATCACATTGCTTGCATGCCATGTATATGGTTGCAACTGAAATGCTAGTAACAGATTTTCCTTTAACTTCCATTTTACCATCCAAATTTCTATAGATCATCGAGGATGTCTCTAGAACATTTTTTGATAAAGACAGACTCTGACATGCTTCTCCTATCTTGGTAAGCACATTTGCTAGTCGTCTTTCTCTTGGAGATGATACCCTGACTCTTTGTTGCCATTTTCTAAGGTTATGCATTTGACTTGCCACTTCAGAGGTAATTGATTTTCCACTAAAGTCCTTAGAAGCTATGGAAATCTCTGTTGCTATTCCCAAATCATGCTGGGAATAAGTTGTTTGACCCGTTGCTCTGGCCAGTTTCATTTTGTCTTCTAGATTACTACTAAATGATTCTGGACCTTGATCTGCCATTTGATCAGCTACGACTACACCGCAACCTGAACAAATCACTTCGCCGTTTTGGGTGTCATCTACTAGTGATGATGAACACTCCGGGCAGCATTGGATTTCGATTGTTTTCATCTTCTTTTTCTCCTAAATTTTTTTTGTTTTTTTGCAGGAGATGATTCAAGGGCATAAACTGGCTTACCAGAGTATCTTTGTATGTTATCTGTAAGGGGTGTTGCTGATGCAAACGGCTTTGCGACCGGACCGATTAGTTCCATGACTTTTGCAACCTTACCGGCTTTGTCGTCACAAAGAATTTGGCCCTCTTCGACTTTACTTTTGAGTTGGACAATAACTCTGCCACTACTGGCCAAATGCATAACTCTACCTACCTCCTGCAATTAAGTTGAAAATTGTCTGACGCTTATCATAGACTTCTGTCAACAATACTTTAGCTAAAAGCTATAATCAGTTTTGTTTGGAACGCTTTGCTCTCTTGGCAACTAATTTTTCAGAAATCTTGTAAAGAATACTTGTCTTGGAGGATCCTTTTGGTAAAACGATGTATCCTGACCTTACATAGGGTCGTCTTGGATGTCGGACCTTTTCGTTAGCTTCTGTGATTTCCAGTCCGGCAGCTTTTGCAGCATCTTCTAATTCTTTTAGGGATGGGTCAAAGACACATTTTTCTTTTTGAATTTTTCTGCCTTTTGATTTAGGAAGTGTCTTGTTGAAATAATCCAACCAGATTACGACATGTTCGTAATCTTTCAATTAAATCACTTTATCAAAACTGCGTTAACGACACCGTGTTGACCGGGTCTTGAAACAACTTTGCACTTTCCTTCTTGTGTTTCAAGTATTGCACCTTTGGTAATGACACCGCGTCTTTGGTAGTCATTGTTTGTAGGATTTTCTAAAACTTTGAGAATTTTTGTTTTCTTTACTTTTCCATCTGCAGATAAATTTACAAAATCAACTGTTTTTAATGCGGTCTTTAAATTATCTCCGCGAATTCTTCTTGAAACGGTTACTTGAGCTTCGAGCAGTGCCTCGTTTGGATATCTATCAATTTCATATTTTCTTCTAGTCCTTAGTGGGTGTCTCCTTCCGCCAGTTATCTTACTTGTTGCCAAGTTTTCAACACATTTTCGCACATGTGTCTTTTAGGGCACTCTAATTTATACAAAACGCTAAAAACTAGGCTGGATTCTAATTTTCAATGGCAATACTTTCTGGATTTAGATTGGTTCTCTGAGATGTCTTTCTTACTTTGCTGAATAACTTTTGTCTTAGTGTATCTGCATCTCCCTGAATCCCAAAATACTTTTGGAATTTTTCTGTAGTTGAATAAATTTTTAATCGTCCTACATTTTGTGATGAGACATAATCGAGTTGTTTTAGCTCCTTTAGGTGACCATACACTCCGGTACCCCTTGTTTCTACTAGTTGTTTTGATGAAATTGGTTGCATGTAGGCAATGTATGATAAAGTCTTTAGAGTTGCTTTTGGCAAAATTGGCTTTGTGGCGTACCGCCTTACAACTGCACTAAACTCTGGTTTTAGCTGAAATACATAAGAGCCATCTGGCAGAGTAGTTACTTCAAGGGCCTTGAAGGCGTGTTTTGTCTTTTTTTCCAAAGTGGCAAGGATTCCGAGGGTTTTTGTGCGTGATTCTGTGCCTGAGGCTCGAATTAACTCCTCAATTTTGAGTGGTCTGCCTGCTGAATAAAGGGCAGCCTCGACTCGCGCTGTGGCCTCTGATTCGTCTTCGACTTTGACCATTTACATCCAGAACCCCTGAAATCTAGATAAAGAAATCCTTCATCGATCTTTGATCCTGTTGTGAACTAATCTAGAGAAAATCTAATTGGTTTGATTACTTAGATGGAATTTAATATGATAAATTCATCTGATAATACCGTTGAAGCAGTTACTAGCTATAGCAACAGTATTAATTATTATTTTAGGAATTTCAGTTAACTCAATTTTTGCACAACAAAATTATGATATTCCATCCTGGGTTAAGGGAGTAGCTGGTTTTTGGGCAGAAGGAAAAATTACAGATAATGAATTTGGTGAGGGGATTTCATTTTTGATCAGTAGCGATATAATTAAGATTCCTGAAATTGAATCGTTGCAAAATCAAATCATTGTTCTAGAGAATGAAAACAGAAATCTAAAGGGGAAATTAGATTTTCTAGAAAAAGAGAATACTAAATTAAAATCACAAATCCCACTGACACCAACCATTCCACAGGATTGTTTTGGAAATGCTCGTTGTTTTTCCGGTTTTGTAAATAAAGTGACTGATGGGGATACAATGACAGTTGATGGTAAAAAAATACGATTTGCATTGGCTTCTGCCCCTGAACTAGATGAATTTGGGGGACAACAAGCAAGAGAATTCATCGCGAGTCTTTGCCCTGTAGGTTCCACTGCACTAGTTGATGAAGATGATGGACAAACAGAAGGTAGTCATGGTAGAATTATTGCATTAGTTTACTGTAATGGTCATAATCTAAATGCAGAGTTAGTAGATTCTGCTAATGGATATTTACCTTCTGGATTTTGCGATCGAAGTGAGTTTGCACGCCAACAATGGGCGCAAAGACACGGATGTTAATACCAGAAAAATCCTACACTAAATCCAGACTAAACTCCTGGATCTGGCGGGTTTTTAATCAAAATAACTTTAATGTCATCATCTATTTGCTCTACCTCTATTTTTTCGTCTCGC
>JBFJMG010000061.1:0-6568 GCA_041634015.1 Nitrosopumilaceae archaeon | reverse complement strand
AGGTAAGTACCAATTCCGACATTAGATAGCGATAACTCTAAAAATTTTTTATAATTTTTTGGATTGATAGCGGTTTTAGTAAAGGACTCTGTTCCCTCCATCGTAGCGCAACCTTTGATCATAATTTGATTTTAAAAAATTGGTAATTAAAGTGCTAAGGATGAGATAAAAAAACCCACTACCAATAGAATGCCAGTTATTCGACTAAAAATCAGTGTTTTTTCCATTGCAGGAACTAAGAAATTTTCCTTATTCTGTGATGTGCGTAAATTTTTTCCTGCATATAGGACCAATGGCAGTCCTAACAAAGTAATTAATAACCAATTTGAAAAAATATCAAAAGCAATTCCTGCAAATATAGTCCCATATACTAAAACCGGAAATAACCAATAAAATGAAGTTGCTCTATTTTTTCCTAAAGCAATTACCAGGGTTTTACGCCCCTTTTGCTTATCTGCATTATAATCAGGAAATGATGTGATAAAAAGCACAAGTGAGGATAGTAATCCAACTACTATTCCTCCAAGAACAACAGTTGATGATATTTCTGTAGTTTGAATAAAATAAGCTCCTATCACAATCAAAGTACCTTTTAGGGTGACAAAAACTTCCCCTAAACCAAAATTAACAATTTTTGTTGAATAAAAATAAATTGACAAAATTGCAAATGCCAGAATTGATGCAATAACAACACCGTAAATTAAAATAAAATAAACGCCGATGGATGAACCCAATATTAGAAAAACAAATCCTGCTCTGAAAACTTGTTCTGGTTGTAGGAGACCCTCTGGAAGTACACCTGTTCCTCCACTTAATTTGGTACGTTTGGTAATAGTGTCAATTCCACGTTTAAAATCCCAATAATCATTGAGAAGATCAATGCTAGCATGCAGTGCCACTACCCCGCAGGCAGTCAAGACTGCATGAAAGAAATTGATGTTTGCTGTATCTAGCCAACTAATCGCAAAGGCACCAAAAACTGCTATTACTGAAGATAAAAGGAATCTGACTCTAATTACTCGAAACCAGACATTGAGGCTCATACTAGGGATTCATCAGCCACTTCGATTGGCTTTCTTCCCATAAAGCCAGAATCTTTTTCATGCCAGAATTTAATCTCTTTTTCTCCTTTCTTCCAGCACAACCAAATTTCTTCATTAAACCTTTTTGCAGGAAAATCAAGCAGTCCTTCTTCTATTCCTTTTAACACGACTCCCATAGATTCTAGATCATCAATTGATTGGTAAAACTTGGTTATTCTTGAGTTTAGATTTTGTTTTAAAATAATTTGTTCTTCAAATGTGGAGTTTACTGATAGGTTTTTTTGAAGTTGTTGCTCTGCTTTGATTACCTCTGCTTTACAGTTTGTGACATATTGGAATTTTTTAATAACTTCAGGCAAAATTTTATTGGCACTTTTGACTGTAAAATACGAAAACATCTGTTTAGCTGAAAATTTAGGTTTTTTAAAAATTTACCTTTGATTAAAAAAACCTATACTCTTCCATATTGGTATGGTTTTCTTGGGATAAATTCCACCCTCGATATAGGCAAAGAAGGGTAAATAGATAGTAAGAAATGGCCCTAATATCATCAAGAAAAAAAATATCACAAATTTTGGCAATATCGATGTTTTCTTTGTTATTCTCATCAGCTATTTCATCCAATCCAAATTTGATTCAACCCGTATATGCGCAAGGTGTTGTTTCTCCATCCTCAGTCAGTATTGAGTTACAAAAAGGACAAAGCACCGTAGTCGAAAAATCTATCACCACTGGAGAAATATTGGGCACGCCGGATGTTTATTTTCTTTTTGATGCTACTAATACCATGTTTGGTTCTTATACGGAATTAAAAAATAACATCATTGATATTCAAAATGATATTTTGGCTTTTGATTCTAATGCACAATTTGGTGTGGGAACATACAAAGATTTTTTCAGTCCAAATGAGCCCTTTAAGCACTATCAGTCAATCACTAGCGATACCAACGCTGTGAAAACTGCTGTTGATAATGTACTTGCAACTTTTGGCGGAGGTGGAGATGTTCCAGAATCACAACTCTATGCCTTGGACACGATTGCAAATAATTCTACTATTGTAAACTGGAGAGAAGATTCATCTAGGATTATTGTATGGATAGGAGATTCTCCTGGCCACGATCCAATTTGTAGTTCAATCGATCCTGTGGTAACATCAGATATTTCTTTAGCTAGCACTATTACCAGTTTACAAAATGCAGACATTAGGGTAATTGCAATTAGCATGCCATACCCACTTGGCGGAGGTGACGGTCTAAATGCTGACTCCTCAAACCAAAATACGGATTATGGTGCGTGTGTTCAAAGTGGCTCAACAGGACAAGCAACAAGTATTATTTCTGCAACTGATGGAGTGGAAAAAACCACGAATCCAGGCCAAATAAGAAGTAAAATTTTAGAAGCACTGACTGAGGTTTCAGGAGATGTAGTACCGGATGCTTCTGATTGTACTAGCCAAGGCCTAGAAGTAACATATGTTCCAGCATTTTACACTGACATAAATTCTTCAACTCAGGTTAGTTTTGATGAAACCATAAAAATTCCTAGTGGAGCTACAAAAATGCAATATACGTGTGATGTGTTCTTCAAAACCGGATCTGATGATGGTACGATCGGAATTCAAAGAATAATTGTTAATGGGGGTTCTTCTACTAAAGCAGATTATCCTCTTGAGGCCCCTACCATCGGAAGAGATGAATTAAATTCAAAGCAAATTGTTGAAGATGGATTTTGTATCGATGATGAATGCCTTACAGTTACAAAGTATTGGCACGAAGAATTTGGCTGGGAATTAAATTCGGGTAATCATACAATTTCTATGAAAATTTATTGTGTTGAAGGAGTAGACTCTTGTAGCCACGTAGGTTTATCTGGTACTCCAATTGGCGCATTTAATGTTAATCAAGCATTGTGGAAGGCAGAAATTGATAACAATTTTGGCAGACATGATTGGAAATTAGTTGTGACTGATCCACAAGACTATATCGGAAATGTGACTTTTACTAATGAGGTATTAGATGATAGATATCTACTTGTTTCCTTTACAGTTGACTTTAAAACTCCAACAGAGGGCAATTTGGCATTGGGAGTCCATCTATGGGACTATAACCGAAGTCTAAGAAACTTTTGGTTCAACGATGGAATAAACGTCTTAGATTCGTTTTCATACCCATCGGCATTAATGGAATTTGAGGATTCTTTAAGCACTCCTACTGTTTGTAAGTCAGAAGAAGACCCTGATGCAAGAAACACATGTACATTTGCAAACAAAGTTGTTGCCGAAATCTTAAAGGCTGAAGAAATTCTCAAGAAAATGTCTGATTAATCAATCAAAATTATGACTTGGAATTAAAATAAAAAAGATTGAATGGTCTTGTATTTTATCTAAGTTCTAGAATCTACAATTGAAAATTCTATTGAACCTGAAACACTTCCATCAACCGTTGAAATAATCATTTGGTGATCTCCCAGTAAGACATCTCCCTTATCTAAAGCACCATTAGTTACTACATGTGCCACCAAACTATTAAAATCAACCAGACCAGTTGCTGTACTTCCTACGAAGATATTGTATTCTGCAACAACTGTTCCTGTGGATGAATGAACAATTTGTGAGGTAAATACCCCATCATCAATGTTAAAATTTTCAAATTGGGCATAAACATTTACAAACCTATCCATTTCTGGAGAATTCAAATCAATTACTGAACTTCCTAGAGGGATAAGGTTTAATGTCGTGGACTCCTCTGCAAATGCAGTTGGAATCATCATTGCAGCCATTAAAGCAAACATTGTTGCAGCAGAATAAGACGTTTTCATTAAAAGATAAATCTTAAGAAATTAGATAACTCCAAGTGTGTGCATTTTGCGCACCTTTTTTTGCCAAAATCTAGAATCAAGTAAAATATTATTTTCTATGTTTATTGAAATGGGTCAATAAAGGGGCAATTAACTATATGATCTTGGGCTTGCGGACGTGCTAACACTACATCAATTAATCCTGCATTTTTGTATGCGTTAATATCTTCCACCGTCTGCAACAACACTGCATTTTCTGGATTAAACCATTTTATCATGTATATTCTCCACATAGGAGTATAATTGGAATCTCCTGTGGCTGATGATGCTATTCCTGCTTGAAAGCCTAGTGGACCAGTTCCTACAACTCCGTTCATAAATTGAAATAGGTCAACTGCAGCGGGATTTTTTATTAAATTAGCAGATGTGGGTGCATATGTCACACCCATTGCGTTAGCAGGTTCTGATGGGGTGGCATCAACTACAATATAGTATATGGTTCTACCGTCTGGTCCCCAACCTCGATGAGCAATAAATGTAACAGTTTTTTCTTCAAGGTTGATATCTATAACCTGCCCCCCTACGTATGGTGTAGAATCAGATACAGATTTGTCCTCCTTAACTGGAATTTGACCATCGGGCCATACAATTTGCGGCATATTTGATATAGTGGTTGTCTCAGTAATCGTGATTAGCCCTTGTTTTTCGGCCTGACGAATTTCTTTTTCTGAAATTAAAGTTTTGGCAGCATTTGGGTTTTTCCACATTACATCAATGTGCTTTACCAGGGCGCTATACGTTTCTTGAAAGGTTGGTGTAACGGTAAACACCTCACTTTGATGTCCTAGTAAGCCCTCGCCGATTAACCCATTTTTAAAAATATACACTTTTGCCAATGCAGATTCTGGTGTCTCTGAAAGAACTGCAGAATGCTCGACTTTCCAACATTGCATTGATGAAATTACTTGTGAAACTGAGATATCGTTTGTATCAGTGAAAATAAAATACACGTACTTACCATCAAAATAACCCGCGTGTAGGGGCATTGTTACTGGAATATTTGATCTTGCGATGTTAATTTCATTATCAGATGATTGTCCTACATAATCCTTCATCGATATTCTTTGAGGACAACTAAAGGCTGTTTCAGAGGGAGTGATTGTGGGTGTAACTTCTTTAGGAGGTTGAGGTATTTGTTTTTCTTGTTGGTTGTTACTAGGTGCCTTTGGTGGAATTGGTGGTGGGGGAGGAGGTTGCTGACCCACTTCAGAACATAAACGGTCCCCACAAACAATACCTTTGGTGGAGGATCCGAATTGACTAGATTTTGTCCCTTTTGCTTTTAGGGCCTCTACGTCTGAGTTAATCGCAGTCATTGCAGCTACGCTAAATAACGGAACTAACATTATCAACAATAAAATTTTCTTTCTATTCACTATATTCAGAAAATTTTTGATGAAATAAAAGGATTCTTTTTACAAATATGAACAATTATAAATTTTGATGAGTAAAAGGAGAAAAATTAAAGTTGCGGGTATTTATCCAATTTAATATTGAATAAAATAAAATGCTCTCATATCTTAGTAAAAAAACAAAGTGAGGCATTGGCTGCAATGGAGAGATTGAAAAATGGTGAAAAATTTGGTAAATTAGCAAAAGAGATTTCGATTGATTCAGGTAGCGCAAAAAGAGATGGAAATTTGGGGTATTTTGGACGAGGAGTGATGGTAAAGTCGTTTGAAGAGGCAGCATTCAAGCTAGAGATCGGACAAATTTCTGAGCCAATAAAGTCAGAATTTGGGTATCATTTAATCAAAAGATTGGGATAATTTTTTAGAAATAATGATCAATTTGTGTTTTTGATTTTACCACCTGGTTTTGTAGGGTCTGAGTCATTTTTTCACCCATATTTTTAGCAGCTGACATTTTTCGTTTACCAATCCAATAATAGGTTTCATCGATTGTATCCTTAGCAATAAGCACAATGAGTTTGCCCGTCTCTTTTCTTCCGGTTCTTCCACGTCTTTGAACGTAGCGAATAGAACTTGGAACATTATCATAAAAAATTACGAGATTTACCTCAGATATGTCTAATCCCTCCTCGCCGACTCTGGTTGCAACTAACACCTGGTATTGATCATCTCTAAATTTTTGTAATGCCTCAATCTGTTTTTTTTGTTTCAGCCCGTTTTCCCCCGCTTTGCCAATCAAAATTCCCGCGGTAATGCCATTTTGAGTTAATTTTTGGTGTATTAGTTCCACAGAATCACGATAACTAGTAAAAACAATCGATTTTTGATTTTGAGTTTTTAGAATTTCAATTAGTTTTGATATTTTAGAGTGTTCAATTCCCTTGTTTTGAAATGATTTTGCAAGATGGATAGCTCTTGTAAAATTAGGATCAATTTCAAATAATTCCTTAACTCCAATTCCTTTCTTTTTAGATGTTCTTTCACAAAATTTTAAAAATGGAAAAATTCCATGAGCTTCTAAAATATTTAACGCATATGTAATTCGAATCGCAGTGAAAAGTGGCTTTGCGCATCCACGATTTTTTTGTAATACAAATGGCCTTGTTCGAAGCAACCCCGATAATGATTTTTGATTAGTTAAATCCAATCCATTCTTTGCTAATGACTGATATCTTTCATCTAATGCAAGCTTTAGTAATGTTTGAATGGATTTCATTTCATCGGGTAATTCAACTTTAATCCACTCTGTATTGGTTT
>JBFJMG010000060.1:0-6625 GCA_041634015.1 Nitrosopumilaceae archaeon | reverse complement strand
GTTAACGATCTCTTATGGATAATATTTGGAGTCATCGGGGTTGCGCTTGTCTTTCTCCAACCATCTATACTTGATTCGTTATTTGAAATCGGATTTTCTTTAATTGTTGCCCCATTTGTTTTGATTGTTTGGAGGCTGGGCCTTTTTGGGGGGGCAGATGCATTTGCAATAATTGTTTTAGCAGTTCTTGCTCCCCAAGCAACTCTATCAGAAAATCAGATAACTCCATTTACTGTTCTAACAAACACTGTTTTGTTGTCAATTGTTCCTTTAATGGTAAATTTGGTGAGAAATATAATTCAGATTGCAAGAAAAGAAGACATTTTTGAAGGCTTTGATGAGACCCCAGCACGAAGGATAATGGCAATGTTTGTAGGTTATCGTGCAAAAAATCCAAAGCATTGTTTTTCTATTGAAAAAAAATCTGGCAAGTCAAAAAAGTTGAATTTATCTTTACAACATGCAGAATATGCTCCATTTTGCAACAAGCCAAACACTTGGGTAACCCCTGGAATTCCCTATATGTTGTTAATTGCAGCAGGATTTGTTTTGCAGTTATTATACGGAGACATAATTTTTAATCAGTTTAATTTACTTGGGTAATTTTTTATGTTTAGTGTGTATGTTTGAATTTTACAAACATATGATAATACCAAAAGTTTGCTAACAAATTTTGATTAAAAGTTGCAGGCATCGGAGGAAGATACCAAAGAGGAGAGTATACTCGATTTAACAGATAAGGCGTATCAGGATCTTAATCTTGCCAAATCACAAATGGAAGAAAAGGAAAAACGTATTCAGGAATTAGCTGAGCAGTCCTCAAAACGATTTAGTGAAGAATTGAAGATGAGTAATGAGCTAAAGCAGAAGATTATTTTTCTTCAGGACCTAGCATCTTCTTTAAGTAAAAAAAACCAGGATTTAGAATTAAAAAATAAAGAGTTAGAAAATCAAAAGATTCAAAATAACAAATTAACTTCTGATCTTCGAAAAAATCTAGAAAGAGTAGTACTAAAAGAAAAAGAGTTGGAACTAAAAACAGATAATCTTTCAAGACAGGTGAAAGAAAAATCTAGCGATTTGCTAAAGGCAGAAAAACTTGCCGTGATAGGAGAGCTTGCCTCTAGAATGGCTCATGATTTGAGAAATCCATTATCGACAATTAAAAATGTAGTAGAAATCATCGAGGCAAAACCTAGAATGAAGATCGAAGAGAAATTACAATTTTACGGAAAATTAAGACGTGCAATTGATCGCATATCTCATCAGGTTGATGATATTTTGGATTTTGTTAGGGCAACTGAACTTCGACTAGAAAAAAATTCCTTGACATCTATGCTCAATACTGCAATTGACGGCATAGTTATCCCAGGCGATGTAAAATTAACTGTTGAGCAAAATGACGTGGAGGTGTTATGCGATAATAGAAAAATTATTGCAGTTTTTACCAATCTATTACTAAATGCTATTCAGGCAACAAACAACTCTGGTAAGGTAAATGTTAGAATTTTAGATAATGATGATGAGGTGTTAATCGCCTTTGAGGATTCTGGACCTGGAATTCCAGATGATGTAACTTCTAAAATTTTTGATCCATTATTTACCACAAAACAAACAGGAACTGGTCTTGGTTTGTCAATTTGTAAAACCATTGTAGAGCAACACAGAGGAAATATTACAGTAAAAAATAATCCTACCACATTTTTAGTAACAATTCCTAAGAATAGCGAATAACCAAAAAAAGAAATTTCCTAATACGTTTATTAATCACATAAAAAACGTCCCGTTTAATGGCATTAAAAGTATCACTTATTTTGGCGGGGATATCTATTGGTCTTTTGGTAATTTATGGAGCTGACGTAGCAGTGGCACAAGGTCAAGACAATGGCTTTCTTCCTTGGGATCATATGACTAGAGGTCTTGGATTGGGAGCACCTGCGATGATTTTACCAATAATTGCGTTTTTTATTTCAAGAAAAGAAGCATCGCATCCACTAGGGATTTTATTGGTTATTAGTGGAGTCTTGATAGTTATAGGAGGAATCGTAGGGATTCTCATGGCAGAGCCTAGTACAACTGAACGCGATCCTGTAGCAATGTCGGCAGTTCTTTTAGGTTTTGGGGCCTTTATTGTAGCGCTTGGAGCTATAAAGTTCAAAAAGTAGTAGTTCCACCAAATTTTATGCCATTTTGCTTCCAATGCAATGCAGAGGTAAACAAAACCTATGATTGTGAGCATACTAAAGAAGAACAATATTGTAAAGAATGCTATACTGAACTCCACTACTATCTAACTGAGAAATAATTAGTGTGAATGCAATCGAGTCTTTTATTCAAGTGGTTACTGATTTAGTCTCTGAGCATCTTTATCTTGGAGTATTTTTAGCAGCATTAATTGAAACAGTTTTCCCCCCAATCCCAACTCTTGCAATTTTTCCGCTTGCAGGATATCTTGCAGCACAAAGCAACCTTAGTTTGTTTAATGTAATAATAATGGGAATTTTAGGTGGTACAGGGGCAACAATTGGTTCAACTGTAATCTATCTTGTTGCATGGAAAGTAGGTAGAACAGTTATGTTAAGACTGCTTAAAAAAATCAGGATTACCGAAGAAAAGCTCGAAAAAGTAGAATTATGGTTTGAAAGACATGGAGACAAGGCAGTATTTCTTGGCAGAATGGTACCTGTGATGAGGGAGATGATCTCAATTCCTGCAGGGCTTTTAAAGATGAGGCCCACAAAATTTCTTCTTTACACATTTCTAGGTTCCTGTGTTTGGAGCACCGGAATAATTATTGTTGGTTACTATTTCGGATTGAGTTTCTTTGATGATTTGCTAAAGGGAATTGGATAACACTAGGAAAAATTGATAAAAGAAAACAAGATTCAATCGATAGGTATGAATGATAAAAATATGGCTGATTGTTTATGAAGGCAATTATCCTTGCAGGTGGAAGAGGGACTAGATTAAAACCTGTTACAGATTATGTCCCAAAACCACTTGTACCAATAAACAATATTCCAATAATCGAATTACAGATTAGATATCTTAAGAGATTTGGGATTAAAGAATTTATTATTTGTACAGGTTACAAAACTGAACAAATCGAGAATTTTTTCAAAGCCAAAAATAATCTAGGAGTAAAGATAAACTATTCCATTGAAAAAACGGCTCTGGGCACAGGGGGAGCCATAAAAAAAGCTGCTAAATTAATAAAAGAAAAATCGTTTCTTGTGATAAATGGCGATGTTATTACCAATATTGATATCAGAAAATTACAATCAAAATTAAATTCTATAGCAATTATTCCACTAAAGACAAGATACGGGATCGTCGAGGTAGCAGATGACAAGATTGTTCAATTTAAAGAGAAAAAAGACATCAATGATTTATGGATGAATGCAGGAATCTATCATCTTTCAAAGTTAATTTTAAAAGACCTGCCTCAAAAGGGGCAAATTGAAAATACTGTTTTTCCAAAATATGCCAAAGCAAAAAAACTTTTCAACATTAAATTTAAGGGTGTAATTTGGTATTCAATAGATTCCTTTAAGGATCTTGAGGAATGCTCAAGAGACCTAGGAAAAATAATAAAATAAATTTTTGGGGTTTTTTTAAGCACCAGTTCTATGAAGGGTTACCATCATGTAGGCCATCTCATTTACAAAGGATTCATCCTCTTTTTTTGAAGTAGCATACTTTGTGGCATGACTCCAAAATTCCTTTTCAGGCGCAATATTTTGGGCTTGAAATTCACTCATAATTAATAATCCGGGATTTTCTCATAATAGTCGACCTCAATGAAAATTTACCACTTGCTAAAACAGTTAAACTAGAATATACATACAGCTAATAGAAAATATGCGATTAGGGTATAGTCTTGGGTCCCTCTTAACTATAGACCAAGTGTTAGAGTGTGCACAAAAGTTATCAAAATTCCAACCTGATACTATTTGGATACCAGAGACATGGGGAATGGAAAATTTTTCGATGCTCAGTGCAGTATCTCAAAAAGTTCAGGTATCAAAAATAGGATCATCAATTATCAATATTTACTCAAGGAGTCCAGCGCTTCTTGCAATGGGAGCTGCCACCATAGATACACTTTCAGAGGGAAGGCTGGTTTTAGGATTAGGGGCAAGTAGTAAACCAATCGTAGAGAATTTTCATGGGTCAAATTTTCAAAATCCAATATCTAGAATGGAAGAATATGTAAAAATAATCAGACTGGCATTATCCGGAAAAAAGATTAATTTTGATGGAAGATTTTTCAAATTAAGAGATTTTTCACTACTAATAAAACCCCGACGAAGCACAATTCCCATCTACCTTGCCGCAGTAAACAAAAAAATGGTAGATCTTACTTGGAAGGTCTCCGATGGAGTGATTTTTTATCTTCGACCATTGAATGAATTAAAAACTACAATACAAAAAATGCAATCAAAAAAAAAGATAGATGTTTCTTGCCAACTAATAACGTGTATTTCAGAGAATTCAGAAGAGGCAAGAGAAAAAGCAAAAAAAACACTGGCATTTTATGTCTCAGTAGGTGAGATTTACAGAAATTTTTTAGCAAATAACGGCTTTGCAAGAGAAACACAAGACATCTACTCAGAATATCAAAAATCAGGATTAGAATCGAATCATCAATTTGTCACAGAAAAAATGCTAGATTCACTAACAGTATGCGGAAACGCTCAAGAATGCAAAAATCAGATAAAGCGATTCAGCGATACGGGTCTTGATTTGCCCATTTTGCAGTTTAATCCAATTGGAAATGTGGTAGAATCATTTGATCTTCTAACCTCAGTATTCAAAGGTGGCGATTTTGAATAAAGTAGCAGCAGTGGCATGTGGGAATACTACATTCTCCCGAGACGATTTACCGATTGAAAAAATTCTACTCCAAGCCACAAAAGATCTAGTTGATAATAATCAGAACGTATCGCAAAAAGATATCGAAGCCGTGTTGGTTTCAACCAATGATAACTCAAAGTATCTTGCAGCAATTTTATCAGAACTTTCTGGAATTCAACCCAAAGTTTCACACACAATTGAGAGTCTTTGTAATTCTGGAACTAATGCCATCGTTTCTGGTTTTTCACACATTGCAGCTGGGATTTGTGATGTTGTATTAATCGTGGGAGCCGACAGGTTTGATAATCCAGGACAGATTTTAGAGTGGGACAAATCGCGGGGCGAATTCAAACATCCAGTTTATTGGGCTTCTATTTTTACAAATTCCTATAAAAGAGAATATGGAATTTCAGATGAAGATTTAGCAATAGTTTCTGCAAAAAATCACAAAAACGCACAGCTAAATCCTTACGCATACTCTAAAAAATCATTTACAGTGCAAGAGATTTTAAACTCTAAAAAAATCACGGATGATCTGAAAATTTTAGACTGTTCTTATCCCTGTACTGGGGCCTCTGCAATTTTATTAGCAAATGAGGAAAGAGCCTCTGAATTTACAGACAGACCAGTTTGGATAAGTGGCATCGGGCAAAAAACACTTTCAGCAGGTTTTACAAAAAGTCCAGACTTTTCTAGTATGGAATCAATAAAAACAGCAGCAAAAACTGCATATGCCATGGCAAAAACAAATCCAACAGAAATTGATCTGGTTGAACTCCATGATGCCTTTTCTGTTTGTGAGCCCATGGCCTTGGAGGCGTTAAATTTGACAGAAAAAGGAGCCGGCGCAAAGTATTGCAGAAATCTCTTTGAAACTGACGATAACACGGTTAATCCACGAGGAGGGTTGTTAGGTTCAGGGCATCCACTTGGCGCAACTGGAGTTGCTCAAACCAACGAGGTGGTTAGGCAATTACAAGGAAAGGCAGATAGGCGCCAAATAAAAAACCCAAGCCGTGGCCTAGTTCAAAATATGTCAGCTGCTGCAACTTCATCTACTGTTTTAATTTTAGAATCATGAATTTTCAATCAAAATTAGAAAAAGGAGTTTTTGTTGTAGGAGAATGTATTAAGTGTAAAAAAATCATTTGGCCACCAAGTGAATTTTGTGATAGGTGTTTTGGCAATGTTGATTTTAGACCATCCTCGAAAATTGGAAAGATTCTTGAATTTTCAAAAAAGGGGGATTCGGTATTTTGTGTAGCAGAATTTGAAAAAGGTGTTCGGATAATGGGGGCTTTAAAAAATCAAAAAAACCCTAGAATTGGTCAAAAGGTAAAGATTGAAAAATTTCATGCTAATAATGGAAAATATTCCTTTGAACTGTCATCCTTAGAGGATCAGTAGAGTAAAGTTCGTTGTTCATAAAATAATGTTGAGTTATTATGTAATTACCTTGATTACTAAACCTATATTGATTAAATTTGTCATTGCATAAAAATTCCAAGCAAAAAATATCGCTATTAGAAAAACCAGTTAGTAGTAAAAATAAAAAATTATTAAAAAAAGATACAAAAAAAATCGCCAGAACTCGTAGACATCGTGGGTATCATTGGGAGGATACACTCGTTAAAAGATTTAATTCGCTTGAAAATTGGAAGGCATTTCGGTTAGGATCTCCTAGTGTAGCTTTACCAGATATTTTGGTTATTAGTACACAGACCAGTACCATCATAACCATTGAGGCAAAATCTGGGACAACAAATTC
>JBFJMG010000059.1:0-6693 GCA_041634015.1 Nitrosopumilaceae archaeon | reverse complement strand
TTTTCACCTACAAGGAAATGCGGTTTTAGGTCCAGAGTCCTCGTTTATGTATTCAAATCCAGAATGGATCTCATATGGCTTATGGATAGGAATTCTGGGGTTAAGTGTTGCAGCAGTTGGAATCTTTTTTGTCTTCAAACGGGTTTAGATCATCACTCGAAGTGTGATAGTTGATCTAATTTTTTCTAGTTTTCTTATTTTTCCAGTAATTAATGAGTCCATTGACTTTGCATCAGGTGCAGAAACTTCTAGTACTATATCATAAGCACCATATGTAACTAGTACGTTTTTTACTTCGGTGATCTGAGATAGTTTTTCAGCAAGATCAGTTTCCGTTCCTATTTCGCAACTCAGTAAAATGTAGGCTTTTTCCATTTTTAATCACAAAAGTTGGCAATGGACATAAGGTGATTTTGTAGCATCTATCTTATGTGTTTTAAGATCAACTCATTCATTATTGGTTTTAAAATCCAGCCTCTAGCGGATCTTTAGGTTTCATTATTTCTCGTAAGACAATTGTGGCATATGAGCCTCTAGATAAGGTAAAGGAAACCACATCATCAGAGATTACAAAGTCATTACAAATTGCTTGTGAGTTTCGAAAACCGCCCTCACTACTTACTTCCTGCATGTCTTTTACAAAGAAATCTTTTGGAGTAATCTCTTGTTCTTCTAAAATTTTTTGGATTTGATAGTTGAATCTAGTTTTTTTATAATAAGCATATCCGATAAATGGAATTGCTAGAAACTGATCTAATCCCTTTGTATATTTGTCAATAATTCCTTCCTGGTTAAAACAGATATCACCCTCAATTGCAGCGTATAAATTCTCTCCATCTGTAAACGCCATACTGAGAGTTTTATTGAATAAAAAAGCCTGATATGATTGCACAAAAAATCGTCTTATTGAAATTGGTAATGCACGAATTGCATGTTTGGGGTCACTAGTTTCTATCATCTGCTCCAATGCAGTTCTCTCCAAGTCCATCCCAGATGGCAGGGTTGGAAGAATCGATGCAAAATTAGATTGGTCCTTTAATTTGGTTCGTATTTCTTGATTTTCCTTTGTCTCATACTTTGTGGTGTAAGACAAAAGAAGAGATACTGCATCCTCATAGTCGCCTTTCAGGATTGCCTTGCCTATATGATGGTTAACTGGTCGATTAGAGCCAAATCTTTGATACCCATAAAAATTCAGAATTTTATTTGAATCACCAAAGGAGGAAAAATCTTGAGCATTAGAAATTTTAATTCTAAACTTATTGCCAATCATGTCCTTTTTGGATAATGGTTTTTTTGTAAAGCCTATTCGGTTAATGGAGAAGTTGGATGATGAGAAGTTCTCCAATGATTTTGATTTATTTATTCCGCAAACAAATTGTTCAGTGGTTGCATTGGAGTCCTTTAGGCCAAGTGATTTTAATCTAAGACCGGTTTTCTTTTGGATTTTTTCTAGGGCATGAAAAGTATCAATTCCTTGTTTTTTTAAAACGTAAACTGCATAACCTTCATTTTCTTTGATTAGTGATTGTGTTTTAGGTTTTATTTTTTCAGATACACAAAAATCATCTGCAGAAACCTTGATTCTTCCTCCACATCCGGCAAATTTAGTACTGTATACTGTGATCCCTATTTTAAAATCGATTTCAGGAATCACGGTACTATTTCTATGGTGACATATTTTGAAACAATGACTTCATCTGTTTGAGCACCAACTAGGAGTTTGTGTTTGGTGTTTATGGGATTGTCACTTGCAGAAATGCTAAATTGCACAGACTTGTTTTCTCCTCCCAAAACCGATATCTCTGTAATTTCAGTAGAAACTACTAGATCATTCAAAGAAGAAGTGTCTTTGGAGATTATCTCAAATGTTTTTGATTGTAAGGCAGATAGAGTCATAGTTAGAGTAGTCATCTCACCTTCTTTCACTGAAATCATTTGTTTATCGACTGCAACATCAACTGGAAGGGGAACGGATGTATCTAAAACACCGATATTATTTTCTACCCATTCTGTAAACCAAACCTTATCCCCAATTGGTGCAATGCCAAAAACCTGAGATATACCACAGTCATTGAGATTTTCACAGTCAGCCCAATCAGGATTCTTTGAAGGAATGTTATATTCGACAAGTTTTTCTGAACGTGGATCAAATATTGCAATGCGGTTTCCGGTCTGCTCATTAAAAATCAAATTTTGATTCTGATCCAATTCAATCCAGTATGGGCGTGTTACTGGAGTCTTTATCAATCCCGAGGAATTGCCGTAAGTTTCAATTGAAGGATCCGAGGTAACATATTTTGTAAAAATCTCAGTCACAGGATCAAAACTGAAAAAGAAACTACTAGAAGTATCTGCCAGCCAAATTCTTCCTCGATAGTCAACTACTGCCCCATTAGGTGTGGTCAGATCAGGTGGCAATGAAAAAACATCAAGGTGCTCAAATAAAGGCACTGCATCACCTTCTATATTTGAAGAAGAGGCAACATATGCATCTTGATCAAATTTTACTAAAACACCTCCTTGTTGAAAAGCCCAATTTGTGTACCAAACATTTCCATCTTGGTCAACGGCAAAGTCGCTAGTAAAAGAATTTTCCACCGGAGATGGCAAGCTAAAATACCCCACATCTGTGTCTGTCTTTACAGGGTCTAGAAAAGAAATCTTATTTCCAGTAAAATCATTAACAATAATTTGCGAGCCTTGTACTTCTAATTTTTGAGGAAGGGAATCCGTTTGGGTGGGAAAATCTAACCTATTGTAGGTGTTATCCTCAATGGAGAATTTCCAAACAGAGTCATAAAACTCATCAGTGTACCAGATAGAACCATCTGGAGAGTAATCCATTCCCCAAATCATTGAGCGACTACCCTTTGGCCAGACTTGATTATCATATTCTGTAAAGGTTTCAGTTTGGGGATTAAATTTGGCTATTTTGCCCGTATTTGTTTGGGCAAACCAGATATCACCTTGGGGATCGGCCACGATTGCAAGTGGTTGTGTACAATCAGTTGGAATTCTAAATTCTTTTATGTATGAATTAGATTTGGGTTGCCCAGAGCTACAAAATTGAGAGCGTTGCACATCTGGAAAATTATCTGCAGGAGTTCCAGTAATGGTCATGGCTTCATCGGGATCCTCAGGAGCCAATCCAGGAATGGCGATGACA
Source organism: Nitrosopumilaceae archaeon (assembly GCA_041634015.1). GTDB lineage: Archaea > Thermoproteota > Nitrososphaeria > Nitrososphaerales > Nitrosopumilaceae > JBFJMG01. The sequence continues at coordinate 3,524 of JBFJMG010000059.1, read as the reverse complement.
ACCCCTGAGGTAATCATAATTCCCCCTAAAAATGCAAATGCAAGATAACCTTTTGTTTTCTTCTTCACAAATGCAAATTCATAATGCCTTGTTATATCTTATTCCAATAAAAAATAACAAACACTTTACAATAATTTCAAATCGCCAGTAATCTTGTCTACTAGATCTTCTGGAGCAGGCCCTATGCCAATGCACGTGGTAGTTCCAGGGGCCAGTTGAGTATGACCTGCATCGGTAACTTCTGCCCACGGAAGATCAAATTCCATGGCGTCTCGTTTTATCTTTTCTAATTCCTTGAGATTTTCCACTTTAACCACAACTTTTTCTTGCCCTAACCACCATTTTTTAAACCAGTCTGGATGCGATTTTCTCACATTTTCTGCACCCAAGACACAGGCATGACCAACCTGAGCTGCGATTTTCCCTTTTCCCATTCCCAAATCAGTTCTTACAACAATTACCTGTTTTATGTCAGCCATACATTCTTCTAATTACACATAAAGAAAAACTTTTGATTTTTTTTATTTTGACCATATTGGAAAAATTGGCGTGAATTTCAAATGTCTTTTCATTTCAAACAGACATTGAATTAATTAAATTATAATAGAAATTAGCAAAGTGTACAAGGAAGCAAAGGTCGACATTTCAAATCAAGCCAAACTTCAAAAAGTGGATCATATAGCAATTAAAAAAATTCTAGAAAGGCAAGCGCTTTTCTCTGAGCTATTAAACCACATCTATGATAAGCTGCTTGACTTGGATAAAAAATATGAAGCGATTAAGAACCCAGGTAAATACACAAATCCGCAGGAGCTAACAAACAAGGTAAGCGTAAATCAAATAATTTTTGATGCAATAAATATTACAAAAAATTATTCGAATGTTTCAATACGCCTTGGCCTTGATGTAGATATTGCAATCAATGCAAATAGTTTGCAGCTCCTGCAGGTTTTATCTGGAATCTTACAAAACTCAATTCTGTTTACTAGAAAAGGACAAGTCAAAATTGAGACCTTTATTGTGAAAAAAAATGGAATTGTCATAATTAGAATTTGTGATACTGGTGAAAAATTTAACGAAAAAGAGTTTAAAGAAATTACTAAATTTGGTGAAAATAAAAATCAGAGTAAATCCAGACTACAAACGATGGATGTTAAAAATTTTGAGAGGATTATTTCTTCTCACAACGGAACCCTGGTAATAAAAAATAATGAATCAGTGGGCGTTACATTTACTATTTCTCTTCCAACAGAATAAAAATTTATGTTAAAATTTTAAAAACATCAATTAAATAATTGGTTGTGGCCTGTAGGGTATGTTTTATGATGTTGTAATAGCTGGTGGAAGTGTAGCAGGATTATTTTGTGCTAGAGAAATTGCAGGAAAAGGTCACAGCGTACTAGTAATTGAAGAGGATTTTGAAATTGGCACCCCAGATCATTGTGGGGGATTAGTGAGCGCATCAGGACTGGAGGATTTGGGTCTAGTCCCACATCAAAAAACCTTTGATCATTTCATAGAATCTGCTGAAATTGTTGCTCCTAATGGAAAAAGTTTTGTTATAGATTCTAAAAAACAAAAGGTCGTTTCCGTTGATCGTAGGGAATTAGATAAGCAAGTTGCAAACCAAGCTCAAAAAAATGGCGCAAAAATTAGAGTAAAAACTAGTTTTCAGGGCATAACAGATACAGGCGTACAGACAAGTGAAGGTAAAATCGACTGTAAAATAATAGTTGATGCAAAGGGAGTTTCATCAATAATTACCAAAGATAGAGCCGGAATTTTATCTTCAGCTCAATATGAAATCTATGCAGATTGGATAAAAAAAGAAAAGGTAATGGTATATTTTGACCAAGAAGAGTTTCCCGGTTTTTTTGCCTGGATAATTCCAACATCAGAAGGGATGGGTAAGGTTGGAGTAGCAGGCAGGGGAATTAATGCTGCAGATGCAATAGGTAGATTCCTATCTGAAAGAGGAGACTATTCGATCATAAGAAAAATTTTTGCGCCAATTTGGGTAAAGGGACCACTTGAAAGTTTTGTTTCTGGAAATGTCGTAACAATTGGTGATGCTGCAGGGCAATCCAAACCAACAACTGCAGGTGGGATTTATTCATGTGGAATGGCAGGAATTTTGGCAGGAAGAGCCATATCAAAATTTTTAGAATCAAAGAATAACTCGGATCTAGTAGAATATGAAAATGCTTGGAGAGAAAAATTTGGAAGTGAATTTGAAAAACAACTTACAGCAAGGAAGATTCTAGAGAGATTGGATAATCAAACAGTCAATAAGTTATTTGAATCCATTACACCTCAGGTCATAGGTGAAATTTCAGAAAAGGAGGACTTTGATTTTCATACATCCTCAATTATTAAATTGCTTGGCGTCAAGGGATCACTGAAAACGGCGAGTGCATTGCTAGGTAGTGAAATCAAAAGACTACTACCGTGAGATTAAGTGTTTAATCCAAGCAAGGTATAAATGAAGTCGCAGGAAATTTGTCCATAATGTCTTCTACAATTTCATTACCAGTTTGCACATGCTGTCATAGGCACATTATGCCAAATGACAAATGCGTAAAATTTGATTGCCCCAATTGTGGCTCAGTTTTGGTTTGGAGATGCCAAAGTTGCAGAGAGGCAGCTAGAACCTATACTTGCTCCTCTTGTAAATTCCAGGGGCCTTAGAAAATGACCCAATTATTGTTAATCGTAAAAATTTTGCCTACTGGCGTTGAAGTAAATCTTGATGAATTAGCAGATAAGATAAAGTCTGGCCTCAAAGACGACATTACTTTAAAGAATTATGTCAAAGAACCACTTGCTTTTGGTCTTCATTTTATTAAAGCAGAATTCATTTTAGAAGACAAAGAGGGACAAATGGATTCCTTAGAAAATGCAGTACGTGCAGTGGAAGGAGTAAGTGAGTTTGAGGTATTGAATATGAGTAGAATGTCAGTTGACATGAAATAGGTGATTTTTTGGTACGAAAAGACGAACCACTGCAAATGAGGGTCGGGGAAGCAAAACAAAGGGATGTAGGAAAAAAACGTGCCAGGGTTGGTCCAGATGCAATGGACTTTCTAAAAGTTTCACCAGGTGATGTAATTGAAATTGTAGGCTCAAAGTCAAGTTGTGCAGTAATCTGGCCGTCAGATGAGGACGAAAAATATCCAGATATTATCAGAATTGATGGTCAAACAAGAAAAAACATCGGCGCTGCACTAAATGACATTGTTAAAGTTAAAAAAGTTTCAACAAAGGTCGCAAAAAATGTTGTACTAATGCCAGTTAGCGACATAGTTACAATTGATAAGGAGTTTACGGATTTTGTAAAGAATCGCCTGAAAGGACTTCCACTATCCCAAGGTGATGAAATTTCAGTAATGATACTTGGAAATTCTATGGACTTTAAAATTAATAAAATATCTCCAAAAAGCGTAGCAAAGATTGATCGTTCAACGAACTTGACAATATCAACGGAAAAAGCAGTAGATAGGAAACATCGTGTAACCTATGAGGAA
>JBFJMG010000058.1:0-6760 GCA_041634015.1 Nitrosopumilaceae archaeon | reverse complement strand
ACCCCAGATGGCAACAAGGACAATTCCAAATGCGCCCAAGTAAAGAATAGATGTTATTTTTCTAAAAGAGTATCTAGTTCGTTTTTCTTTGATCTTTTTTGAGAATTGTTTTTCAAGAATTAATTTTATAACAATATGAATTATTGTCAAGGCAACAAATGTGTAGAATCCCTTCTCGATGTAACTATCTGGAAAATAGTAGTTTGCTATCCATAATGCAGTCGCAATTATGGGCCAAATTAGGAATATCTTAGTGGAAATCATAATGCAACCCTATTTTTTATTTTCAGGATTTTTTTTGTCAATGTCTCCGAGTTTTTCTTTAACCTCTGTCTCTACCATGTCTTCTATCTTATCGGCGACTTTTTCACCTACAATTGTTTCTAATTCATCTTTATGAGATCTCCAGGCTCGACGTTTAATCAAATAAATTCCTCTCAAAATTGCTTCAACTACAATTGCAATTATTACAAATTGAACCACAGTCAGTAAAAAGGGGACTAGTTCAGAAACTCGGTCCTGTAGTTGCTCGAGTGTGAAAAAGACTCCAGTTGAAAGAAAAATAGCTAATATAGCAAAGGGGATCATTTTTGCTAAATCTCTTGCAAGATCTTCTTTGTAATATGCAGAAATTCTAATGGCAATCACCAACGAAATTACCACCATAAAGACGAATTTTATTTCAACTTCAGGTGCCAAAAAAAACATGAACATTGAATAAACAAAAAACCAAACGAAAATTATCAGGGGGAATACAATAATGTATTTGAGAATATATGCTGAAATACTAACTACCTTTGCGCCTGTTTTGATTTTTTCTTCTCCTAATGATACGATGTCTCTTCGCGCGATAATCTGATAAAAGTGCCAAATAAAAATTCCATAAATTACCATGCCAATTGAAAATATTACGACATCTGTTAGTGATGTATTTTCAAAAATATTATCAAATAATATTGCAATGTCAAAAGGAAGTTCGCCTGCAGATATTTTATCCCAGATAAGGTATGCCTCTTTTTGAATCTGGTCGGAGTTAGGAGATAGTTTATCCAAACCCGTCGTTGTAATATGTTCTGTTTTTGTGTTATCAGCCGAATCGATCTCCTGGCCAAAAGCTGGATGAAAACTCAGCAAGGAAATGACTAGGGAAAACATCATAAAAGTGCAGATAACTTTTTTTTTCCTCATATTTTATCAAACAAAAATGGCTAACGATTTTGGTTGTTTCCACCATTTAAACTCACTTGAAATTATCATCAGATAAGACAACAACCTAGATATGAATATTAATTAATAAAGTCAATTGTCAATCATGGCAAAAGACCCTGTTTGTGGTATGGTTGTAAATGAAGAGACAGGACTAAGTTCCAATATTGGTGGAAGGCAATTTTATTTTTGTTGTCCAATGTGTCAGGAGACCTTTGTTCAACCTGAAAAAGAACTTTCGAAAATGAAAAAAAGAATGTTTGTTGCAGTATCCGGCGCTTTAGTTTTAGCGATAATCAGAGCGATTCTTTATCTTGGAGTTGCAGTTGGAGCAGTCGCAGTAACATGGGTCCCCTTTCCCCAGATTCCATTTCTCTCTTATGGTCTTTTGTTATTTGTTATAGTTACACCGGTTCAATTTATTGGAGGTTGGTCATTTTACCAAGGGGCCTACTATGCAATTAAGCACAGATCTGCAAACATGGATCTTCTAATTGCCATTGGAACTTTAACTGCGTATATCTACAGTACAGTTGTTTTGTTTTTTCCTGACATTATTCCAGGAGAAGAAAAATTTGTTTACTTTGAGGTTTCTGCAGTAATCATTGCCTTTGTACTTCTTGGTAAATACATGGAGGAAGCCATTAAAAAGAAAAGCACCGCTGCTATTAGAAAACTCTTAGATCTAAAGCCGGAAATGGCACGAGTAATTCGTGAAGGTTTAGAAATTGAAATTCCATCAAGTCAAATAATCAAAAATGAAATAATGGTTATCAAACCAGGAGAAAAGGTTCCAACAGATGGAATTGTAATTGACGGTACATCATCAGTAGATGAGAAAATGATTACTGGGGAAAGTTTTCCTGTTGGAAAAACGCTAGGTGATGAGGTCATTGGGGCAACTTTGAACATGCAGGGATTACTCAAGGTTAAAGCCACCAAAATAGGACAAGAAACAGCCTTATCTCAAATAATTCATGTAGTAGAGCAAGCTCAATCCTCTACCGCAAAGGTGCAAAGAACTGCAGATTCTATTGCAGCAAAATTTGTTCCAGCAGTGGTATCAGCTGCAGTAATTACCTTTTTTACCTGGGTTTTTGTGATGCAGGATTTTGTATCAGGGTTGTTGGCTTTTGTGGCAGTTTTGATCATCGCTTGTCCATGTGCTTTGGGAGTGGCTACGCCTGCTGCATTAATGGTAGGAGTAGGCAAAGGTGCAGAATCAGGGATTTTGATTCGAGGTGCAGAATATCTTGAACGCTCAGGCAAAATAACAACAGTCGTATTTGATAAAACTGGAACTCTCACCATTGGTAAACCAGAGGTAACAGACATTTTGTCCTTTGAAGATTATTCTGCAAGAGAATTAATGATTTTTGTTGGTACAGTTGAATCAGGTTCTAAACATCCAATAGCACAAGCTATTGTGAAAAAAACAAATCAGATGAAAATAGAACTTGGTAGAATGAATAATTTTGAGGAGATCAACGGTCTAGGAGTGAAAGCTATTGTGAATGGCAAACAAGTCTTTTGTGGAAATAGGAGGATGATGAAACGCTTTGGTGTTTCTACGATAGAAATAGAAGAAAAGATGACTCAGTTGGAATCACAAGGAAAAACTGCAATAGCTGTAGCAGTTGAGGAAAAAATTATTGGAATTATAACAGTTGCAGATTCTGTAAAAGAATCGGCACCGATGGCAATCAGGGCTTTAAAAGATCTTGAGATAGAGTGTGTAATGATTACTGGGGATAATGAAAAAACCGCAATTGAGATTGCAAGACAAGTTGGAATTGAGAAAGTAATTGCAAACGTTTTACCCATAGACAAGGCTTCAGAAATTAAAAAAATGCAATCTGAAGGAAAAATAGTCGCAATGGTAGGCGATGGAATCAATGATGCGCCTGCATTGGCCCAGGCAGATATTGGAATTGCAATTGGAAGTGGCTCAGATATTGCAAAGGAGACGGGCGGAATTATTTTAATCAGAGATGATGTAATGGATGTTTCTCGAGCAATTCGTCTGAGTCGTATTACTATGAAAAAGATTAAACAAAATCTCTTTTGGGCGTTTGCATATAATTCAGGTGCCATCCCAATTGCTGCGTTAGGACTGCTAAGTCCAATCTTTGCGGCAGCTGCCATGGCATTAAGTTCAATTTCAGTAATTGCAAACTCTGCTCTTCTAAAACGCTACAAAATCAACAAAGGAGAAGAAAAATTTAGGAAAGGAAAAAGACAAGTGTCAGAATATACTCCTCTTCGATGTGTTGACTGCGGATGCTCACCAGATGAGTGTTCAGAAGCCGAATCATCTAGAGGTTGCCCTCATTGCAAAAGTGGTCAATGCTGTTGCTGGTCACAAGTAAAGGAATTAACCCACTAGATTTCAAAAAAGCTAATATGCATCTGATGCATACTATACAGTTAGTTTTGGGACAAGAAAGTTTAGAAAAATCACTATCAGAAACCTTGGTAAAAGATATCATGACTACAGCTTTGATATTTGTTAATCCTAGCACTACAGTTTTTCAGGTAGCAAAAATGATGGAGCAGGGAGGAATTGGCGCCATTATTATTAAAAAAGATGGTGCGCCAACTGGAATAATTACTGATAGAGATTTTGCAATAAAAATTGCTGTAAATAAAAATTCCCTTGATACAGCAGTGGATGAAATTGCATCCCATCCATTAAAAACAATAAATGCAAACGAATCTATCTTAGTTGCAGCTAGTCAAATGTCCTCACAAAAAATTAGAAAACTTGCAGTAAAGCAAGAAGATAAAATAGTAGGAATTATTACTTCAACAGATTTAGTAAATCAACTAGCAAAACTAAATTCTTAAATTTAATCCTACGAAAAATAATTAGACATCTGTATTTTTTCTAGTTTTTTGTTCTGCGACAAGTTCCAGAAACTTTTTTTTGTATTTTCCACTACGTGGTGCAAGACGGAGTCGTAGATTGCAGCAAGGGCAGTACAAACCATCCCAGACCATGTAAACATCACACAAGTTACAGCGTTTTTGACCTTGTAGGTACCTGCTAGATCCTAATGGTTTTGAAGCCTTGTACCTATTACATATCCCGTTACAACTCATTCCCATACCAGATTAGTACAGATCACATGGTTATTGAAATACTTATTGGTAATTATGAAGATCCTAACATTACCGATAGCTGGTTTTAGATTAATTGAAATTATTTCTTAAAAGAGAATTCTTCGGCGGTTTGTTGTTGTTTTTGTTTTCGTTTCTTTTTAATAATGCTAAACATGATCATACCCACATTAATTATTGAGACAATTTCAATTAAATCAACTCCATAAAGGAGCCAATCTAATGCAGGATGAATTCTGCTTATCATCCCTGTCTGTAGATACAAATCTGCATTCCAAATCATATGCGGAATCTGAATAAATTGTATTATTGCAATAATAATTACACTGCCAAGAATTTTATCCTCATACCAATTCCAAAATCTACACCAATAGTTCATAATTTTTATTATTTGAAATTATTATTAAATAGATTGAAAATTAGTGAAAACTAATTAGACGAGACTAATTTTTTAATCTTACACGAAAGTTACTTACAAGAAAAAAATTAAAGTCAAAATGTTTCTTGAAAATATTGTATGCACTTTGATTAATGAAAGAAGATACAGGATAATTCATGAACATAGTTAGCAATACACAATAAAAACAAAAATTTTTCTTAAAACTAATCAGTTGATTTTTTAATGGTAAATTCAGAATAAAAAAATATGGCACAATATGAATTAGGAGGATGGAATCTTTCAGAACTTGTTAGCTCCCAAAACGGAGTCATAGATAAAAAAATTAAGCGGGTTGAAGCAAAAGCTAAACAATTTGAAAAACTAAAATCGAAACTTGATCCTAAAATACATTCAAAAAGATTTCAAAAGGTTCTACGAGATTTAGAAAAAATTTCTGAGGAAATGAGTATTCTTGGTGGATATGCCTCTCTGGGCTATGCGGCGGACACACAATCTGACAAGGCCACATCCTTAATGACCAAAATGACCAAGCTTGGATCTGATATTTCAAACAGAGTTTTGTTTTTTGATTTGTGGTGGAAAAAAGGAATTGATGATAAAAATGCTAAACGACTAATTGAGGATGCAGGAGAATTAAAAAATTATCTGCAGCACAAGCGTCTTGTGGCTAAATATTCCCTAAGCGAATCAGAAGAGAAAATTATCAATACATTAGATGTTACAGGAATCACTGCCTTGGTAAAATTATACGACAAAATAACCAATGCATTTGAATATCCAATTACACTGGAGGGTAAAAAGAAAAAACTCTCAAGAGAAGAACTCTCCGGACTAGTACGAAGCACAAAGCCAAAGACAAGGGAAGCGGCATACAAATCCCTCCTCTCGAAATTCTCGAAAAACAAAGGAGTGCTCGGGGAAATTTATCAAAATATAGTATTGAATTGGAAAGATGAAGGAATTGATATTCGAGGGTACAAATCACCAATATCGATGCGCAACATCGGAAACGATGTGGACGATAGTACCATTGACTCTCTTTTGCACGTATGCAGGAAAAATTCGCCAACTTTCCAGAAATTCTTTTTGCTAAAGGCCAGAATGTTAGGAATGAAAAAGCTTCGTAGATATGATATTTATGCACCAGTAGAACTTAAAGTCAAAGAAAAACGTTATCCTTATGATAAATCAGTTAAACTTGTTTTAGAGTCACTCGGAAAATTTAGTCCAGCATTATCAGATCAGGCAAGGAAAGTCTTTGAACAAAAACACATTGATTCAGCAATTAGACCAGGAAAACGGGATGGTGCTTTTTGCAGTACCCTTACACCAAAGCACACACCCTATGTACTTGTTAATTTCACAGGGAGATCACGGGATGTTTTTACATTGGCTCATGAATTGGGTCACGCAGTTCACAGTTTAGCAGCATCAGATAAATCCATCATGGTTCAAGAGGCCCCCCTGCCTCTTGCAGAAACTGCCTCTACCTTTTCGGAGCTTCTCCTTTATGAGAATCTGCTAGATAAAATTGGAAAAGATGAAAAAGCTGTAATGCTTGCAGAAAAAATTGATGATTTGTATGCCACGATAATGCGTCAATCGTTTTTTACATTATTTGAGGTTGCCGCACATGATCAAATAGCAAAAAGTACCACAGTTGATGAAATTTCAAAAACATATCTTTCTAACCTAAAAGATCAGTTTGGAAGATCAGTGCAAATATCAGAAGACTTTGGTGTTGAATGGACTTGTATTCCGCACTTTTTTCATAGTCCTTTTTACTGTTATGCTTATTCTTTTGGGAATTTGTTGGCACTCTCCCTTTTTCAGCGTTACAAAAAGGAGGGAAAAGACTTTGTGCCAACCTATGTTAAAATACTAGCTGCGGGGGGATCCCAAAAACCAGAAACATTACTAGCCCAATACGGATTAGACATCAGTTCAAAAAAATTCTGGCAAGATGGTTTTGATTATGTGCAAGGCCAGATAAAGATCTTATCATCATTAAATTAATTCTAAATTTTTAAAATT
>JBFJMG010000057.1:0-6801 GCA_041634015.1 Nitrosopumilaceae archaeon | reverse complement strand
TTTGGTCCTTCCCCAACTTCATACTCTACTTTATCGCCTTCCCTGAGGAAACCATCTACGTTTGTTTTGTGGACAAACAGATCATCCCCAGATTCTCTTTCGATAAAGCCGAAGCCTTTTGTTCGGTTGAACCATTTTACGGTACCTTGTTCCATGTTACTAATCATAGTAAAAACGATCTGTATATTAACATAACATTTTGAATTATTGACTTTAACGTTAGTAACTGTAAAAAGTTCCTACTTAGAATATTGAGGCAGAATTTTTTTGTTAGGAGCTAGCATGTTCTGCCATTGTAACTAGAGATTTATCAATTGAAAAACTGACCATTTCTTCAGAGACTAAACCCAGAAACCCTAGCCATCCAGAGACCTGAAGGGAAATTTTGACTTTCACATCTGTTCCCATATTTGGTGTTCCATCATAACCCCATGTTTCTTGCAAGCTTGTTGTGATTGTAGTACCTTTAAAGTCACTAGAAAGAATTTTGACTTGATGTAAATCATTACTAATAGAAGTATGTTCGATTCCTGCGTCGATATAAAAGCCATTTAAACCCATTTTGACTTTTGATAGGCTAAAGTTTTCTTCTTCTCTAATTACTTCTGCAGATTTAACATACTCTGGAAAAACCTTATTGTAGTCTTGGACATTAGCCAGTGCAGTTTCTAGGGATCTTTTTGGAACATCAAGAGTTTTTTTAATTATAATTGTTTTTTCCGCGCTCACTGGAATCATTGTTATTATTAGGAAGATGGCAAAAAAACTTGTAATCATAAATTTGAATTGTCTTTTAGTTTGCGTTTTCTTAGTATTTTTACACAAATTATTTTCCAATGCCCTAATTTTTTCGGATCAATTGTTTATTTAAGCTGATCACGATTTCACCTATATGATGCCCAAACCTACCAAACAAATTCCTTAAAACCATCTCAATAAATTAGTCATAATCTTTGCATACCAATCAAGGCCTTGCCGCACATAATTATTTGATGATTGCATAGTATCAATTAGATAATTTGATTCAAGTTGGGAAATTTTTGCAAAGCTATCCATCTGAGATGTTATTTCGTCTAAAAAAAATCTACAAGATTTTTCATATTCATTAATTGTCGATTTTGGTATTCCAAGCTTATCAAAATATTGTTTCTGCCATAGATAACAGGAGCCAAAAATATTATCTATACAATGTAAAAACTCTGAGTGAATTTGAGTATAGGTTTGAATATAAACCGGGGTTTTTTGCTCTGCTTTTCTAATAAATTTGTGTGTGCAATCCTTCCAAATATCACAAATTGAGTTGATGTCTTCTGCTGAATCAATTTTATCAAATTCTGATTTTCTTGATATGCTTTGATCGTATTTATTTTCTAAAGTTTTTGAAAACATCATAAATTTAAATTTAAAAATATTACATAATTAATCGTGTGTATTCTTTGAACAACATTTGAGTACATTTATTAAAATTAGAAAAAATGATTATTAGTTGTTTAAGAATATTGTAGTTGCTTTTATCACACCTAAAATTAAATCAAAATCTTTTTTCACTGGACTCGGTTTGGCAAAAAAATTCGGAGGATCCTTGACGGTAATAGAATGTGTTTACAAAGAACCTCCAAAATTCCACTTTTTTGAAACTAAAAATGATAAAAAAGCCTCAGAAAAATTACTAAATTTAGCCAAAAAAGAACTATTGAAATTTGAAAAAGCTGCAAAAGAATCTGGAATTCCCATCAAAACAAAGGTAGCCTTAACAGACAACATTAGTGATTGGGTCCTTAATTTTGTAGATTCCCATAAGGTTGATTTGTTAATTATTGATCATCCACATTTATCTAGCTTTGAAGAAACGTATTACACAGATATCATCAATTCCATTCATCACCATGTAAAACATCCCTTACTTTTATTGCGTTAAGAAAAATTTTAGCCTGTTATTCTTTTCTGATGGAAATCGAAAATTGGATCAGATTTAAATCCAATCTCTACGTAAGAAAGGGAAATGTCACAAGAACTAGATAATGAAGGAAAACTTGTAAGTATGATTATGGAGGCAAACAAATACGCTAGATTTGCAGCTGTCTGCGATACGAAAGGGGAAATTCTTTGGCAGAGTCACCGAAATGATGTCAATAATATCTTGAGTCTTGAGGAGACCAAGGAATCATTGAAACGATCAATGGATACTTGGAAATCTCGTGATGGGCTCTCTGATAAAATTGGAAGGGGAAAATATGCCATTGTCGGATATGAAAAAATAAAAAGAATCACAGTACCCCTACAGAATGGACACATGCTCTTTGTTAGTGTTGAAGGAGAAAAACCAGAATACATCAAAGACATAATGAATGTAGTTGATTGGGCAGAAAAACATCCATCAGCATAACAAAATAATCATAGACAATTCCGTATAGCCTTTAGACGATATTGGGTTTAGGAAAACAATATGTAGTAACTAACCATACTTTACAAAAAAGGTCATTATCTAAACGCATAGATTTTAATTCAAAAAGAGTCAATTTCTTGATGTTGGAAAACATAGTTGATTATCCTGAAGTTTGTAAAAAAATCATGAATCTAAATTCAAAAATAAGATTTGCAGGCATAATAAATGAAAGAGGGAAACTAATAGCAGGAGGTATGAAAGAAGGTGTAGAACCCTTAGAAAGTCAAAAGGATGATGAAATGCTCTACATGGAGCTTGCATTACGGATTCGAATGCGCAAAGAATTTGATAAGCAATTAGGTCAAGTCAAATTCGCTTTAGCGGTTCGTGAAAAGGCACTGGCTATGAGTTTTCTAATTAGTTCTGATATCTTGTATGTTGTAGCAGAACCTGATACAGATTTTTGTAGTTTACCAACCAAAATTATGCAAATAATTAAAGGATGAACTCGTTATCATTTTTTAAATTAAAAATTTCACTAACGATTATATTTAAAAATCTCAAATTTGCTTCATGGTGTCTAGTGATATAAAAAATTTGTCTAGTGAAGTTTTCAAATTGGACCCACAGATTTCCCATGTAGGATTAATTGATTTGGAAGGCCATGTTTTACTTGATCAGTCAGCAGATCAACCAGAACCAATAGATCCTTCTAATGAAAGGATATTGTTTTACTATCAAGTAGGATTAAGACGCAGTCGGAGAGAGCACTTTAACAGAGAATATGGAGAAACAAATTATATTCACATTGTCAGAGAAAAAACTCAACAAGTTGTCCTTTACCTTCCAATGATCACGATTTACTTGACAATTGATAAGAGTGTAACCCCAGAACGAGTCGCAAAAATTGGAAAAGATGTTCAAAATTTAGATAAATTAATTTTGGATAGGGCAGTAAAGAGTATGTTTTACGCACACTAACATAAACTCTTAGAAGTAATTTAATTTAAAGTAAAAGTGATTTTTCAAAATATTTTGTGGCCTCATCAAACTGGCCTATATGAGCCAAGACATGCGCCTTTTTCTTAGTTGCCTCATAGTTTTGTGGATCTATTTCTAAAACCAAATCAAAATAGATTAATGATTCCTGATGATTACCAACTAAAAATAATGCAATTCCCTTGCCATTCATTGCATCAATACTCAGTGAATCATTTTCCAAACTATCCCAAAGTGCTCTATCTAATAGTGCCATAGCCTGGTTGTATTCTCTTTTATCAATTAGTAGCATCGCCTCCTCTACTATATCTTCAACTGCGACATCATTATTTTCTACGTAAACAGAAGGGTCTTCAGAGAAAAGAAATTGTTCAATTCCAGCGAAAAATTCCTCGTCTTCGATTTTATCTTCTACCCAAGATTCAGATTTTGATTTGAACCAATCAGGAATTTTTATTTCTTCGTTATTATCTGTTTGAAGATCAATAAATGGAAAAGTCTGTAAAATTTCCTTTGTTTTTTCAGAAAGGTCTTGTTTTTCTGCAAGTTCAATGTTTTTTGGTGGTTCAGCAATTAACAACCAATCTGGCTTCTTAAGCAATGCTTCATTACTTTCTACTATCTTTTTTGATGAAACTCCGGTCAAGATTTCAATGCTTTTTGCAAAATAATAATCTGATATTCTTCCATCAATCCACCATTTAGTAATTTCAGTGAGCATTTTGGATTCAGTATCATACAAAAATACTTCTTCCGAATCCTCTGTGAAACCTAAACCAATAGCATCCTCGTAAGGAGCCATAACAGTAAATGTATTGGAATATTTTTCGCTTTTAATCTTGGTTACCACTCCTTCGCATGATTCGTCTTGATGATTTTCAAAACAATAGTCGTATTTGTGATCAATCTCGTGGATCTCTTTTTCTACAATTGATAATTCGTAACCTAGGTAGTTTAAAACAAAGTGTGATAATTCATGGCTTAAAATCCATGCAGGGTTTGAATAATTAAAATCCGAACAATCACAAAAAATAATTGTATGATTATGAGTAAGATCCTCTCCTGAATGAGAGTACAAGCCACCAATATCAAGTGGGTGCAGATCTGCCTCTCCTTTGTTTTTATCATATGCAATAATCAATAGATCAAGATCATGTGGTTTTTGATATTTCCAGGAAAAATCAGATTCGGTTAAACACTCTCCTTGATAGTGATCATCATCTAGTTCATAAAGCTCAAAGTATCCTTTGGTTAATTCAGAATATTTTTCTACCATCTGATAATGATAGTTACTACACGCGGGAGTGCTAGAAATCATTACTACCTGCCAGATTAAATTCTCAGAATAATGAATCGCATATGATTGATTAGGATTTAGCAAAATTACCATTAAAGTTAGTACTAAAGAATATACTAGAATCCTGTACCTTTGCACAGATTTAGGTCGGATTTATTAATGAATTAGCTTATGTTGTGCATGTCGGACAACATATTATTTGAAAATTTATTCGTGGTTTTTAGCTTAATCATATCCTAGAAAAAAGAGAATGAACCAAAAAAGCTTTACGAAGAAAGGTATATGGGTATAAAAATAAGTCACAGAAATCCTATTTAGCATCTGTTTCATAGTTTCGTTGTGTTTAAGATTTCCATTTTTTTCATAGTGGTAATTGCCGGTCTGTTTTTTTTAGTCCCATCAGTTGCTTTAGCGCAAAATGACTATACGATAAAAATTCCAACTGGGGGTGCAGATCCAAGTGCACCCTTTTTTTGGCAAAGTGAGAAAGATGGTAATACTAGTGGATTAATTACAATCGTTGTAAATGATTTTGTTACTTGGGCAAATGCGGATACTGCTGCCCACACTGTCACATCTGGAACAGTAGAGGATGGGCCAGATGATATATTCGATAGTGGTTTGTTTCCCCCAGGGGATTCATTTACCTTTCAATTTGCTGACGTTGGAAATTATCCATACTTTTGTTTAGTCCATCCGTGGATGACGGGGGAAGTTGTTGTAAAATCAGGATTTAAGGTAATTCCAAATGTGGGTGCAGATGCTGGAGATGGACTTACAACATTTGATGTTGAATATAAAATTGACAAGGTTATTTCGAAAGCAGAAGTAAATCAAGCACAAAAGTCGGTAACCTTTACCATGATTGGGAAGGGAGGTATAGACAAACTACTTCAAATTAAGATTCCAAAAAATTTGATTAAAGGGCCTTATGCCGTGTGGGTAGATGGAATGCAGGTTGAATCAGTAAATCAAGTAGAAGAAGGCGGAATCAATTCCTTGGCTATTCCTGTAAAATCAGAATCTGAAACAGTTACGATAGTCGGAACATCAGTAGTACCTGAATTTGGGCAATTAGCGGTAATGATTATGGGTGTGTCTATTATCACCACCATTATATTTACATCAATGAAAAAATTTAATCTGAATCATGCATAAACCTGAGGGTTTAGCGATTCAGTTTGTGTTTTGCTTGTCACCTTTTCTTTTTCATAAAATTCAATGACAGCAATAAAGAAAAAATTAGTCTCCTTAGCATTGGAGACTATGTTGTGTATTAACTAGTTTATGTGAGCTATTCGGCCCCAGCTAATACCGCGAGATGTCTCTGACTCAATAATATTCTTCAGGCTTTGGTTTTTGTTAAAAATCTAGAGTCAAAAAAGATTACTTTTAGGTTAAATTGGTGAATTTTTTATTTTAATTTCCGCAGATTCCAAATTATTATCGCAGGTGCTGCAATATACATTCCAAGGTTTAGAAAGATAATTCCTAGTCCGTATCCTATGACTTCGGTCTCTGAATCAATATCTGCATAATTGAGAAGTGATAACGTAGTAATCAAGGGGGCAAGTATTACCTTGACTGATTCTTTAAAATAAGGATTTTCTCGTTCCCAGTCCGCAATGGTTGGAGAAAATGTATAGTATAACTGATTAAATGACCCTAAAAATGAAGAACCCGAATCAGTATTCATCAAGGTGTTATCACGCAGCTCTCGGAGTTGCTGAACTTGAGGTGCTAACTCTGAGCCATAAGTTGCAGTTGCAATAAGACATCCTCCTGTGGATTGTTTTGGTTCCACCCCCTCACAAACCCCGTCTATGAATATTGTATCAGGGCCACAAATACCAACAGGGGGTTCTTCTAGTCCAACTGCTTGGTAGATTGTCATATCTGGGAAATTCGTATCAAACCATTTCTTGTAAGTTGGTTCATTGTTGTATCTATCAACATAATATTGAGGATCTAGATTTGGATCTACAAAGGGCGCTAATTCCGTTGGAGTTTCAGTCTTTGGGTTTGGTAATCCAACTGCTTCATAAATAGTCCATTCGGGATAGTTTGTATCAAACCATTCTTTGTAAGTTGGTTCGTTTTCATATCTATCAATATAATA
>JBFJMG010000056.1:0-6844 GCA_041634015.1 Nitrosopumilaceae archaeon | reverse complement strand
TGCTCCCTTTGTCGTGCAACCTGTTTTTCATATTCTTCTCGATTCAAAATTATCTGAGTTAATTTTGATTGTTGGTTTGTTATTTCGTCCTTGAGTCTTTTTTGTTCTTCTAGGCGTTCTTGTTCAGTTTTTATTCGTTCATATATTCCAGATTCCTCAGTAGTCTCCAAGTCCTTTGGGGGAGACCAATCTTTTGGCATAGAACCGCGTAATTCTGGAGCGATTAATTTGACTTTTGCTGGAGATTCGACTTCTGATTGTTTATCTGAAAGTAGCTTTTCTAATTTTGAAATTTTCAAATTAGATTGTTCAAGCATAGTCATAAGTTGTTCAATAGATTTAGTGTTGAGTTCTACTTGACCTAGTTCTTCAGGATTCTCAATTGTTGGACGTATTAGTTTTTGGCGATACTTTGATTCAAGATTTGCCAGGATTCTAAATTTATTATCCAGATACAGTTGGTCTGATTCAAACAAAGGTTTTCCTTGTGCTAATGTATTATGTAGGTGTTCAAGTCTACCTGGGTCGCCAATACCAGCTTCAATTAATCTTCTTATCGACGATAAAACTGGTAATCCAATATACTTGTCACCAATTGAATCGGAGAAAAAAGATTCCAATTTTACATCTAAATAATTTTGATCAGATTTGAATAATTTTTTATGATTTTTAAGAGATTCCAGGATAAAATTCAGCCGTCCAATATCACCGTGTCCAGCTTCGATCATTTGTTGAATGGCATAGATCTTCTCAAAATGAAGCCAATTAGACGTTTTTAGTTCAACCTCACTACTAAGCATTGTTCATTTGGCTATGAAATCCCTTATTTATAAAAAATCTTGAACAGCTCAATAAAACATTTTAAGTAAATCTGAGTTGGCAACCTACACTTTGGGCGATAAAGGCTTGGGATTTTGTTTTTTTGTTATAGTTTCGATGTTTTCCTCGCCCATGGGAAGGTTTTCAAAGTTTTCAAAAGAGATTTCCTCTGAAAATATGCTTTTCACATAGGCATATGCTTCTTTATCAAGTCGGGCCTCCATTTTTTCAGCAATGCTAAGAAAGTAATCAATAATGTGTGAATCTGCCAGATATGGATTCTGTTTTTCCATATCAAAGTAATTGAGATAACTAGGCGATAAAAGGATGGATGTGTTATCTGAACAAATTTTATGTGCTTTTTTAGTCACATTCTATTTGTGGGAAAAAACAATGCAGTAGAGAACGCTTTTGGCGTCTCAGGCATGTTTATTGGTGCCAGGATTTCCCGAC
Source organism: Nitrosopumilaceae archaeon (assembly GCA_041634015.1). Taxonomy (GTDB): domain Archaea; phylum Thermoproteota; class Nitrososphaeria; order Nitrososphaerales; family Nitrosopumilaceae; genus JBFJMG01. Next base: position 5,572 of record JBFJMG010000056.1, on the reverse strand, counting down.
GCCAGTCAAATAACCATTGTCATTTGCCTTTTGAGTCTTTGAGACCAAAAGTTCAAGATTTGCAAGCAAATCTTTTTCTGCCTTTTTACTGCATTAACCGAGCACAAAATTTCTTTTCCACTCGATAATATCTAATAGTCACCATAATATTTAGTTTAGATCCGTATATTCTATATGGATTCTATATAGAAGATTCTTTTTATTGTAATTATTTTAGGTTTTTTCTAATTATTTGTATATTTTCAGGTTAGTATTTAATTTTATTTATTAAACATCATGAGAAGGAATTGTTAATTTACAATCAACTCAAAAAAGAAAACTATTGCAGATTCATCAAAAACTAACAATAATCGGGTTAGTTCTACTTCTAGTAACTATTATCATCTATTACTTTGATGAGCAGGGATACCCCGGATTTAGTATGAATTATGCATATGTTACTGGAATTGCAATGATAATCGTCTTTATGATCAGTTTTGTATTATTCAACACAGATAGGTGGAAAGAATCAAAAAAATCAAAATCCTGATAGCTAAATTTCTTATTCAATTTTTTGTTTAACAATTTGTTATGAAAATTCTTAATTCATTGCTTTTTGTATGGGAATTATGAATGGCAAGGACAAACACAACAAGGCATTAGATATGTTACAAAATTATAAAACATATTTGGAAAAAAATGTTTTAGAATTAAAGAGATTAGATGAAAAATCAGAATTTATGAAAAAGTGGAATGAAGATACAATAAGAGAAAGGTTGCAAGAAATTGAAGTCATTACAAAGATCATTAAAGGATTAATTAGATTTTAAACCCAAGGAGTTTCTTAAAATAACCCAGATCATTAACTCAAAGTGTTGAACATGCTGGAAGATTTAGCAGGTAAAAAATACATTAACTTGCAAACTGTAAAAAAAAATGGCGTCTCAGTTAATACTCCAGTTTGGTTTGTAATATCAGAAAATCAAATTTACGTAATCACTAGAGAACTTACTGGCAAAGTCAAAAGGATACGAAATAACAATGATGTTAAAATTGCAATTTGTTCTTTTAGTGGAAAATTAAAAGGAGATTGGGTTTCCGCAAAAGCAGAAATTACTTCTCAAAATGAAACAGAACGTGTTTTGAAATTAAGAAACCAAAAGTATGGTTTGTGGGCAAAGTTGATAGGGATATTCACAAAAAACAAGGGCCAATTTGTTGGAATTTTAATTAAAATAGACTAAATTGCCTTTGGTCCTTTTTCTTTGGTTCCAATATCATAGGCTTCATCAATTGTAGAAACAAAGATTTTTCCATCTCCACTTTTACCGGTAGATGCCGCAGACATTACAGCTAACACCACAGAGCTCTCATGACTATTATCGACTACAATGACCAGAGTTGCAAGCTTGTTGAATTCCGAAGTATAAGTTGAAGTGCCACGACCCCCCCGAACTTGTGGTCTCTCTCCACTTCCCCGTCCTTGTGAGCGAATTACAGTTACGCCAGTAATACCTTTTTCTTTTAAAGAATCTAAAACGTCGCTTACTTTTTCATCTTTTATTATTATCTCAATTTTCTTCATGATATTAGATTATTGAACTTGCTTAATTACTTTAACATTCTATGAATAATGGAAGAATTAACTTTTATCTTGATCAAATGCGGAAAGTGTTTCCACATTTAGAACTTCTTCTGAAATTTCTTTTTCATGACGTTTTTGTCTTCTTCTAATCCATTTGAAAAGTCTGTATGATAATATTATAGGTCCAAGGGATCGTCTACCCTCATAAAACACTTTGAGAATTACACTTAATCCGTGCAAGGTTTTTACTTGTCTACCTACTTGAACCACTTTTAGTACTCTAAGCCATGCAAAGAGTGGAATTAGGATTAAAAATGAAATATCTATCCAATAGCTTTTAAGAAATTTTTTCCAATTTTCAGATTCACGATATTTAAAGAAAAGATCAGGTAACATTACTACAAAAATACCCCACATGAGTAAATTATCATAAAATTCAAAATGAGTGGGATGAGAAAGAAGGTTTTGAAGACCAATGGATTCCAAATCATATGCCACAAAAAAACCAAAATAAAGTACAGATAGAATCAAAATCAAATATTCAGTAATTTGGCCAGCCTTTGATGTTATGACAGGTTTTAAAAAATAAGCACTAACCGTAGATTTTAAAAAATTTACAATAGATGCAGCTATCGCTTGCATGATTAATCCAACTGCACTATGGTTACAATAATACTAGGTATGCCAGGTTCTCCTTCAGGTTCGATACATTCTATTCCTAATCCCTCACTATCTGATTCTCCTGCCATCACAATTTGTATAATGTCATCCTTATTCAGATCCGTAACTGTGTTCATCGAGACGACATCGCTTTCACATGGCTGTGTTATGACTCGTCTCACATTTGAGTTAGATAAATCTACATTGTTTATTCGAATCCAAAAATCAATCCAACGATTCCTAGTGCCATCTGTTTTTCCAATTTGAGGAGCGGCAATAATCAGATAGGTGCCACTTTGCTTTATCTTGATATTTCCCCCATCAAAATCAATACTGTGTGATCCTCCAGCTACCTGTTCCTGAGAATCTAGATGAACTACCATTGGCTCCAAGTTACCTATTCGTTGAGTCTGCATAGAAGAGAATTGTCCAAATGCCTTTCTGTATTCGGTTTGGGATTCTCCCCCGTTAGTTTTGTTTCTAAAACCTACCATTTCGTCATCTCACTCCAATTGGACTATGGTCACAATAATGCTAGGAATTGCGGGCTCTTGGTCAGGTTCGATATATTCGATTCCGATTCCTTCTGATTCTGATTCTGCTGCCATCATGATGTTTAAAGTATCTCCCCTATTGAGTGAGGTTACTGCATTGAGGCAAATTACATCCTTTTCCTGAGAATCTGTCAAGACGCGCCGAATATTCGAGTTAGCTACATCCACATTATTTACTCTTAACCAAAAATCCAGCCAACGACTTTTAGTGCCCCTATATTTTCCGACTTGTGGGGCGGCAATAATCAGATAGGTGCCACTTTGCTTTATTATGATATCTCCTTTATCAAAATCAATTGTTTGTACTCCGCCAGCAATATCTTCAGCGGTGTCTAGCTCAACTTCAACTGGTTTTAATTCCCTTATCCTTTGGGTCTTTAAGGATGAAAATTGCCCAAATGCTTTTCTATAGTCACGGCTACCTTGTTGTTGCCAACTTTTTTCAGTTTCACTCAATTAGAAACACCCTCGGTAAACACGTTTTTTCTTTTTAATGAAAAAAATGGTTTATTTTTTGGCAATTCCTTTTTGAATTTCGATATCTGTTGCGTTTCGCGTTTTACTTTTCCGGCAAACGTATGATTTGTAAAATTATAGTTTGCAAAAATTTCCATCAAATATTTTATTTTTGATTTACAGACATCATATTTTGGAAGGTCTAGAGCACCTTTTTCATCTTCTTTTCTAGTAATTTCAGCAATGAATGTTATCGTTCCAGAAATTTGCTCTGTTATTTCAGGGTCTAAAACATCGTTTGATGCAATTAGGGTATTACGTGCCGATGCTAAGATTCTTCCCATCTTGGCTTCCTCCGCTCTAATTTCAGAAAGCATTATTCCCCTAACCCAGGTTCTTTTATCGTCATTTTTTTCAGCAAAGTAAGCTTTGTTAAAATTTGATATTTGTTTATTGATGGTACCCATCGTAAATAGAGTGGTATTGAATAGGGACTTCATCTGAAGCACTGCATAATCTTTTCTTCTTTTTCTTAGCTCGTCTTGGGATCGAATTATTTTTTCTAACTTTTTATTGGTTTTTTTTGCCATATGGTGGAAAAGAAATCCAAGCAGCACTCCAGCTAATGCATCTCCTAGAAGCATCTGATAGATGCCCCCATATTCGCAGCCTTGTCGAATTTCAAATGGAGCACAGTCTATTGTGCCAGTTTGACCAAAAACCAATTGCATTGAAAACAAGGAGGAAAAAACTGCACAAAAGATAACAATAATTATTATTCCGTTTCCTTTCCTAGAGATTCTTTCATAACTATCTTCCATTAAACTTTTCATTTACCTATGTTTGTTAAAGTTATGAAATTAATAACATATAAGTTCATGCATTGTTTATCATATTTGAATATTAACTATTTTGTGCCAATCATAGGCATACATAACCAGTATAAGGTATGAAAAACAATAACAGTTACCAATTTTTTTCAAACTAAAATTTGGTCCTAATAACCCTAGTCTTTTTTAATTTTAGAGCGTGGTTTTGTACGCAAAACAGCCTGACAACACAAACATCTCACGTCTTTTGTACTCAAAAAAAGGCCACAAAATGTACATCGTTTTTGGCCTAACTCATATCGTAATTTGTTAGAGACAGGTTCTGCTTTATGCATAATGCATATTCCTTTACAGGTTCGACCCATTAAATCTCAGCCCCCAAACCAGATTGGATGGTTTTTGTTCTATCTCTAATGGTTACAGCACTGATTCCTGAAACATCTGAAATTTTTAGTTGAGATATTTTTTCGTGGTTCTTTAGGCAAGCAAGATTAACTGCCGCTGCTGCAACCGCAATTGGATTTTTGCTGGTATTAAGACCCATATCCTGAACTTTTGATAAAATCCGCATTGCGTCACGAGTAGTTTTTTGGCCAACATTAATCGAGTTTGTAATTCTTGTTACAAAATCAAGTGGAGTATATGATTCAGGAAAAACATCTAATTCATTTACAAGAAGTCGATATACCTTCTGAAGATACTTTTTTTTGACATTACCTGCTTTGGCAACATCCATGATACTTCGAGGCGTGTTTGTTAATCTGCACGAAAGATAAATTATTCCACACATTACTATATTGATGGATCTTCCCGATTGTAGATTTTTCCCAACAACCTTTCTAAATAAATATGCAGATTTTTCTACCACGGATTCGGGTAGACCGAGTTTTGTCCTTATTGCATCCAGTAGGGTGAAAGCCTTGTTAAATGATTTATCAATTTGTTTTGATTTGGAATTTCTATCCCACATTCGAAGTCGATAAAAAACTCTCCTGTTACTGCTCGAAAGAATCTTGCCAGAGGAATCACGATCATTACTTTCTATTACAGTTGACAAACCCATGTCTGCAAATTTTAGACTTATTTTTTGCCCTCCTCGTGAATTTTTTTGAAAATCCTCAGGGGTTCCACCATAAACCTCAGGACCAACAGCGATGGGTCTTTGATCAATCACAGATCCGCAGCTATTGCATGCAACCTCACCGGTGTTGTAATCAGTTATTAGTTCTAGTTTATTGCAGTCCTGTTTGTGATGAATTTCCATGATCAATTGAACCCCCCAATCCTGCAAAATTTTAATCTCAGTCGTTTTTGAGGCATCTAATTCATTTCGAGTTGATTTTTAGATTATTTAATCAAACATCAAAATTATTTCCTAGTGACCAAATCTCTCTGCATAGACACAATTGTTCATTTTTACATTCATATATTTTTCTAATTGGCACTAGATAGAAATTTTAGTAATATGTTATATACAAACATTATACAGTATTCAAATGCCTCATGCT
>JBFJMG010000055.1:0-6856 GCA_041634015.1 Nitrosopumilaceae archaeon | reverse complement strand
GGTAGGAAACAAGGATTACACTGGGTTGCAAAATCACGCCCTGGTTCTGGAAAAATTTCTAGGTCGAAAAATAAAATACGTCGAAGACGTGATTGGAAGCTCGGCTCAAAATGAAATAAAAAATTTGGAAAATGGCGATATTTTACTTTTAGATAACCTAAGATTATGTGCTGAAGAAAACTACGAGTTTTCACCAAAAGATGCTGCTAAAACAATTATGGTGACTCGACTTGCTAAATATTTTGATTTGTGTGTGCTTGATTCGTTTCCGAGTGCACATAGGTCCCATCCATCTATAGTGGGTTTTTCACATATTTTGCCTTCCTGCGCAGGAAGGATAGTAGAGCGGGAGATAAAAAAACTCGATGAAATTATGACAGTAGCCAAGGCACCGCATGTTGTGGTTCTTGGAGGTTCCAAAATTCTAGACAGATTAGAGGCAATAAATCTGCTAATTAAAAACGGGAGAGCTGATCATGTCTTACTGACAGGCTTGATTGGAAATGTTTTCATGCGAGCACAGGGACGAATCAAAGGAAGTCTTGGAATTAAACGTGAAGAAGAAGTAGTTTCACGAGCTCACAGCCTTATTGGTGAGTATCCTGACGTTTTTTCAACTCCAGTAGATGTTGCAATTGACAAGGAAGGAACAAGAGTTGAGCTTGACGTCAGAGACGTTGGAAAGGAAGATAAAATTCTGGACTTGGGTCCAAAAACCGTTGAGTATTATACAAAACTGATAACTGGTGCAGGCACTGTATTTATCAGCGGCCCTCCCGGAATGTTTGAAAGCAAACAATTTGGTTATGGTACAAAGGCCTTACTTGAGAGTGTTGCAAACTCGATGGCAACGACAATTGTGAGCGGAGGCCACCTAACAAGTGCTCTTAAAACATATGGTCTCGTAGAAAAAATAAATCATATTAGTACAGCAGGTGGAGCCTTGGTTCTTTATCTAAGCGGAGAAAAACTTCCAATGATTTTATCCTTAGAAGAAGCTGCTAGAAAACACAGGTCTAGATAGCAGATTTGCAGTGTGGATTTGGGCAAATTCTTTTTTCAGCTGTGCCGCGACAAATATCAAAATTGCAAGAATCGCAATGAATTTTTTCAAGAGAATCAAAAAGCTTTAGATGAATAGTAGTAAAATTTTGTGCAATATTTCTTACAAGACCACTATCGCAAATCTCTTGAAAAAAAGGCTCCATATCATCTATGGTCCAGGATTTTTCAATGTCGCCATTTTTTTGAAGTTCAGAAAATATCTCATCATTGGTAAATCGAATATCAGGACTGTTAAAGTGTTCAAAAATTACGTTTCGAATTTGCAGAGAAATTGGAACAGAAGGTGTGAAATCACTCATACTAGTAGAGGCTAGCAGCCTCGTCTTTTAATTTATCCGCATCGGGAGTATCTTTGAGATGTTTTGCCAAATACGAATAGAGTGCGTATTTGAGAACCTTCAGGGATAATAATGCGCATTTAATGCGAACTGCCTGTAGGTTTTCAAGACCTAGTTCGCTTAGAATATCATGTTTGTTGATTTTTTTAACCTCCTCAATGCTTTTGCCCTTTGTAATTTCAGTCAGGACAGAGGAGCAGGCCATACAAATTGCACAGCCTCTTCCATGGAATTTAATATCAGAGACCTTGTCTTCATCAATCTTCATATCAATATCAATACTGTCACCACAAAGCGGGTTTGAATCATGATATGTAACATCAGGGTTTTCAATCTCTCCAAAATTTAATGGGTTTCTTGAATAGTCAATTATCATTTCATGATAAATGTCTGCATTACTCATAGTTTGAAGATCCTCGCTGCTTTTTCTAACGAATTTATCAAAGAATCAATGTCTTCTTTGGTGTTATAGATGTAAAAACTTGCTCTGGTTGTTGCAGCAACATTTAATCTCTCCATTAAGACCTGCGCGCAGTGATGTCCGGATCTTACTGCTATTCCCTCCTCGTCGATAATTTGTGCAAGGTCATGTGGGTGAATATCTGCAAAATTAAATGAGATGACTCCTCCCCGTTTTGAGATATCTTTGGTGCCGTAAATTTTGATTCCCTTTATTTTAGAGAATTTATCCAGAGCATATTGTGTTAGCTCAATTTCGTGTTCTCTAATTTTATCCATACCAATTTTTTCAAGATAATCAATTGCAGCTCCCAAACCAACTACATCTGCAATGTTTGGAGTTCCAGCCTCAAACTTGTATGGCAAATCATTCCATGTTGTTTCATATTTATGAACCTCGCGTATCATATCACCACCACCGTGAAATGGATTCATCTTTTCTAAAACTTCTTTTCTAACCCACAAAACCCCGATGCCAGTTGGAGCAAGCATCTTATGGCCAGAAAATGCAAAAAAGTCACATCCTAGTTTTTCAATATCTACTTTGAGGTGAGGTACTGCTTGTGCACCATCAACCAGAGTCAAAACCCCAGCCTGTTTGCATTTTGAAATAATTTTACTGGCATCAGAAATAGTACCCAAAACATTTGACATTAAACTAAATGCGACAAGCTTTACCTTTCCTGTTGCAAGATATTTGTCAAGATCATCCAAAATTAATTCGCCGTTATCATCGATGTTGATGTATTGAAGCTTAGCTCCCTTTTCTTGTACCAGTAATTGCCAGGGAACGATGTTGCTGTGGTGCTCGTATTCGGTGGTAACGATAATGTCCCCTTCTTTGATATTATGCCTACCCCAAGCATAGGCTACAAGGTTTATTGCCTCAGTGGTTCCCCGAACAAAAATAATTTCTTCTCTCTTTGAAATATTGATAAATTTTGCAATCTTGTCTCTTACTGACTCGTATGCCTCAGTTGCCTCCTCTGCTAGTTGATAGACTGCGCGATGAATGTTTGCGTTATGATTTTTGTAATAGTTATTAATCGCATCAATTACTTGGTTTGGTTTCTGAGTAGTTGAGGCATTATCAAGGTACACAAGACGTTTGTTTTGACGAACAGTTCTTTTTAAAATTGGAAAGTCTTTTCGAAGATTTTCAAGGGATAACTCACTGCTTTGCATAGTTAAACCTCAACGAAGACCTCGTCATTATCGACTTTGACATTGTAAATTTTAAGGGGTTCTTGTGCAGGGGGATTCTTTGGTTCTCCAGTTTCTAAATTAAACACAGAAAGATGCAATGGACATCTTACGCCTTCTTCTGTTAAAAATCCAGTCGAGAGATCAGCTTCGGCATGAGTGCAAATCAAGTCGCTTGCATACACCTTGTCGTCAAGATTTGCTAAAAGGATTCGTTTGTCCTTGTAATCAAAACCAAATAATTCTCCTTTACTGACTTGATCTAATCTACAAGCCTTTACCCATTTTCCCAAAATTATCTCACCTGTACTTGTAGTGTTGTTCAATTTCGGCATTTTCGTTATATCGTACTTCTTCTACTTCGACAAACTTTCGTAATTCCTCATCCGTGTTTATTGTTAGGTCCTTGTTTTGCCATTTAGATTCAATCAAGTAGCTAATCCAAGCACGCACTTGAAAAGACATTTTTCTTGAAAGAGGTTCCAAAAATCCTTCAACAATTATTCTCTCTGCCTCAGAGCGATTAAGACAACGTGTTCCCAAATAGAAGATTTGCTCTTCGTCGATTTGTGCAACTGATGCAGAGTGTGTGGCCTTGACATCGTTTGTAAATATCTCCAATCCTGGGATGGAATCTGATTTTGCGTCCTTGTCTAGAAGAATTGAACGACCTGACAAGTAGGAATTGGATTTGCTTGCACCCTCTTTGATTCTAATCATTCCTTTGAAAAGAGATTTTGATTTATTTCTTAAAATCGATTTTTCAATTACTTTGGCTTCAGTTGCGGGACTTTCGTGATTCACGACTGTTTGGATGTCAAATGATTGTTCATTATTACCAAAGACAACCTCAGAATCATTTGCCACTGCACCTGACCCGTTTAGGTAGTAATCCAGTCTGTATCGAGAAAGCATGGCGCCAAACAATCCCAGGTACCAATTGGTTTTACCGTCTTGTGCAATATCAGTCCTTCTTGTAGAAAAGCTTACAGCACTTTGATCCATCATTTGCAAACTAGTGGCATCTAGTTGTGCATTACTTGCGATATTTGCATGCATTAATTCAAGATATGCTTGTTGCTTTGTTGCTCTAGGAGCATACAGTTCCTGAACAAAAGATGCTTTACTTGATTCATCTGCAAAGATAATGTTTCTAGAAATCGTAGAAACGCCATCAAGTGATAAACAAGAAAGTAAATGAATTGGTTTTTCGAGAATTAGGTTTTTTGGAATGTGGATAAAAATTCCAGAATTAAATGCAGCGTTGTTTAGTGCAGTGAACTTATCTTCTTTGGAATTTGAGATTTCTAGGGCTTTTTTAATTAACTCAGGATTGTTTTTTATTGCATCATTCAAAGAAGAGACTACTAGTCCCTCTGATTTTAGATCCTCAGATAAATTTACGCGAGTAATGTTTGTACCGATTTGTATGATACATGTTTCATTTTCTAGTTCTGCTAATCTTTTTTGAAGAAAATCTGGAACATTTGTATCAGAAGTAGAAGAAAGCAGCACCTGTGCAGGATCCATTCTCTTTGCATCTGTGTATTTGTTGTAAAGAGGAGACGTCTCTATTGGTAGCTGATCATAAACACTAAGAGAATTTTTTCTGTACTGCTTTAGCCAATCTGGTTCCTTTCTTGATGAAGAAATCTCTTCGATGTGGCTTGCATCTATTGTCGAAAGTGCTAGTTGAGACATGGTTAATCTTTAGGGAAGGTAATAGTATGATTTTTTTATCCTACTGAACCATCCATCTCAAGTTTAATGAGTCGGTTCAGTTCTACTGCATATTCCATTGGCAGTTCTTTTGTGAATGGTTCCATAAAGCCGTTGACGATTAGGGTAAGTGCTTCTTCTTCTGAAAATCCTCTAGTCATGAGATAGAAGATTTGTTCATCACCTATTTTTCCAACCGTTGCTTCATGTGTGATTGTAGCGTCTTCTTGATTAATCTCCATGTAGGGATAAGTATCAGTTTTTGAGGTGTCATCTAGTAGTAAGGCATCACATCGCACAGTTGATTTTACATTTGTAGCACCTTTTGCTACATTGAGTAATCCACGATAAGTTGATCTTCCATTAAGACGGCTAACAGACTTTGAGGTTATTTTTGAAGTTGTGTTTGGAGCCAGGTGAACCATTTTAGCTCCAGTATCTTGATGCTGGTTTTTTCCTGCAAATGCAATTGAAAGTGTCTCTCCATATGCTCGCTCACCCATTAGATAAATTCCAGGATACTTCATGGTTAGCTTGCTTCCAATGTTACCATCAATCCATTCAACTGTTGCACCTTCATAGGCATATGCCCGTTTTGTTACAAGATTGTAAACATCACTGCTCCAGTTTTGTATAGTTGTATAACGTAATTTTGCATCCTTTAATGCCACAAGTTCTACTACTGCAGAGTGCAATGATTCTGATGAATATACGGGGGCAGTGCAGCCTTCAATATAATGGACCTCGGATCCTTCATCGGCAATAATGAGTGTTCTCTCAAATTGACCAATGTTTTCTGCATTGATTCTAAAGTATGCTTGAAGAGGCATATCGACTTTGACACCAGGTGGAATGTAGATAAAAGAACCACCGCTCCATACTGCACTGTTAAGTGCAGCAAATTTGTTATCCTCAGGTGGAATGATTTTACCAAAGAACTTCTTGAATATCTCTGGTTTTTCTTTTAGAGCAGTATCAGTATCTAAAAAGACTACACCTTGTTTTGCCAAGTCATCTCTTAGGTTGTGATACACGACTTCTGATTCATATTGTGCTCCAACTCCTGCAAGGAATTTTTTCTCGGCTTCGGGAATTCCTAGCTTGTCAAATGTTTTTTTGACATCAGCAGGAACGTCTTCCCAACTTTTCTCGGTTTTCTCAGATGCCTTTGCATAATAATAGATATTTTGAAAATCAATTTTACTAAGGTCCCCACCCCATGTCGGCATGGGTTTTTTCATGAAAATATCATATGAGCGTAATCTAAAATCAAGCATCCATTGTGGCTCATTTTTTAATTTGCTAATACTTTCTACTACTTCGCGTGATAATCCTTTTTTGCTAAGATGAACATACAGTTCTGTAGAGTCTTTAAAATCGTATTTTGAATAATCCATTGAAAGATTTTCAGAAGTCATAATGAAAATAACTCTGTTATATTATAAATAGATTCTACTCAAGCTACTAGTTGTAGATCGAAGTAGGTAAAGCTAAATAGGTTAAGCTAATGAAAAAATATTCTTTATTGTATCAAATGCACCCGGGACAGTGTGCACCTGTGCAATAGTATTTGCAACGTTAAATTTTTTTAATTCATCTGCAGTAAATGGCCCTATTGCAACTATCTGAGTTTTGTTTATTTTTTCAATTAGTTGTTTTTCCTCATAATCTTTTGACATTATTTCAAAGAATGCCCTAACTGATGATGCACTAGTAAAAACAATTCCATCAATTTTGTTTTGGGAAAATAATTCACGAAACTCGTTCCATTGAGTAGTATCCCTAAAGGCACACACATCATAAAGGTAAATCTCATTTACATTAAGTCCAATTTTTTCTAGAAGATTCTTTAAAAATGGTGTAGATGCACCACTTCTAGGAACAATTACCTTTTTGCCAACTGCATGAATTTTTGTAAAGACCTCACCAATTCCGACAGACGAATATCGGTTTGGCATGTGTGCAACTTTAATTCCCTGATCCTCTAGCGCTTCTTTTGTTTTGGGTCCAACTGCCATCACAATCGTGTTGGCAACTGCTAGTTGTAATTCCTCAAACTTTGATAGTTCTCT
>JBFJMG010000054.1:0-6872 GCA_041634015.1 Nitrosopumilaceae archaeon | reverse complement strand
GGGTCCTAATTCTTCATCAAAGTCTTTTCTCATTAAATATTCAAGTGCCAACTGGGTATACATTCTTCTATTATCTTTGTCTCTAATGTAAGATGTAACTCCTTTTGCAAAACCCCCTGCAATTTTATTTCCCATCTTATTTAAAACCCCTACAAATCGAATCTTTGGAAGAGTTAGAATTTTTTGGCAGGATTTTTCAAGCTCTTCAGGATTAGAAGACATGATAATATTTTAGCAGAACTAGATAAAAAAGATGACAAGTCTTTACAAGAAAAAACCTTTATAATTTCGCATGAAGTCGTTTCGATAAACTATGACATTAACCTTGGAAGAAAATTCCAGAACTGTATCTTTTGATGCTAATAATGTCTACCACAAGAGTAGACAAAATGAAATGATTACCAACAAATTGAATTGAAAAAACGTAATTTCCAAACATCATTTGCAAAATAACTAGATCTCATTTTGAATTTTTGTTTAAATTTTTTTAGAGATTGTGGATTTTTTTTAATGATCTTATTTCATTAACTTTGAAAAATCTACAAATGCAATGGCTATAAAAAGAAAAATAAAAAAAGTCAAGAGAAAGGCAAGGAAAACCGTAAAGAAAGCAGCTTCAAAAGCAAAGACTGCAAAGCGAAGAGTAAAACGTACAGCCAAGAAAGCAGCTTCAAAAGCAAAGACTGCAAAGCGAAGAGTAAAACGTACAGCCAAGAAAGCGCCTTCAAAAGCAAAGACTGCAAAGCGAAGAGTAAAACGTACAGCCAAGAAAGCAGCTTCAAAGGCAAAAACTACCAAGCGCAAAGCAAAACGAAGAACGAGAAGATAAAAATCGTACCTTAGAGTATTTTTTTTAATATGCTTAAATTTTATTTTACAGAATTATTTTCTCATCTTGGTAAATAACCCTAGAATAATTACCACAATCCCTGCACCGATAAGACCTAAACCAATAAACCAGTTTTCAGAAAAAATCTCTGTAAAGCTTAACAATAATACTCCAGCCGTAAGAAAAATTCCCATTAGTACGTAGATAATGGATTTTGGTCTCACATAGTTTTCTCATTTTGTGTCAATAAGAATATTTTGAATTTATCCTTGAACTAGGATCCATTTTAAGCATTGCAAATTATTTTTCAATTGAATTCTAAGTTTCAAAACAATATCCCTTCAGTAAAAATTCCATGAAAAGTTCTAGAAATATTAAAAATAATTCCGACCAGTGCTGTAAAGATTATTTGGGTTTCAAAATAAAAATAAACTGAATTTTTATCTTCTTTTCATTTCCCCCATAATCTCCCCTACTATTTCTTCTAATAGATCCTCCATAGTAATGATTCCCTGCAACTTATCAGATTCATTTACAACTATTGCCATGTGTGTATCTTTTTTCTTTAGTTTAACTAAAAGTTCGCTAATTTTCTCACTAGATTCAACAAAGAGAGGATGTCTGTTGATATCTTTTAATCTAATTTGTTGATAATCCTTTTCTTGCAATTTAACAATCTCCCAAATGTGTAAAATTCCTACTATATTGTCTCTGTTTTTTTTAAAAATTGGAATCCTGGAGTATCCCTTGTTTTTAATTAATGGAAGCGCCTCGCCCAATGTTAGCTCTTCTGACAGAGAAAAAATTTGACTTTTTGGGGTCATTACAACACTTATTGGTTTGTCATCAAATTCTAATGCATTTCTTACAAGTTCATGTTCCTCTTTTTCAATTGCCTTTTCCCTTAAACCTTGATCAATTACTTCCCCAATTTCGGATTCTGTGATAGCTCTAGGGGTGGTAGATCCCCCTGCAATTTTTAACATAAATTTGATGAATTTTTCAAGTAAGATAACTATTGGATATGTCATGTAAGTAAATGCCAAAATAACTCTGCTAAATCTTAACGATGCTTTTTCTGGATTAACATTGCAATAAGTTTTAGGAGCTATCTCACCAAAGATCAAAATTATGCATGTCATTATACCTATGACAATTCCTACCCCTTGGTTACCAAGTAGCTTAATTGCAACATCTGCTGCCAAAACAGATGAGGCGACATTTACTAAGGTATTTCCTAGATTAACACTTGCAGTCATTCGCCCTGGATTTAATTTTAATTTGTAAAGGGCAGAAGAACCTGGAATTTTTTTATTATAAAGTCGAATAACTTTTGATCTTCTCACGCCAACTATAGCGATCTCTAAACCACTGAATAGCGCATAAAGACCTACAAGAACGATTATTGCTATTATTTCATATTCTACATATTCCTGCACAAAAATGAATGCAATTTTGTAAAGTTAAACACTTTTGAAAATATCAATCTTGGAAATGAGAATTTCCCATGTGGGTTCTAAAAATGAGAATATACATAGAACTTATTATTGAGAGTAAATATGAAATTCTCAGCAGAAATGACAAATATTTCCGAATCAACATTAGAGCAATTATTCCCACAAACGTTAACTGAGACTTCCTGCGTCTACATTGAGAAAGACAGAGAAGTTTGGATTGCGACAGAAATGTGCGCTCAATATATTGAATCCAACATCGATTCAATTGTAGTTAAAGAAAATGGTAAGGCAATTGGTATAGTTGGAGGTTATGATGTTTTAGATCATTTAAGAAAAAACCCAACAGCAGATTTTCAGTTTGAACATAAAATTGAGGAGATAATGTTTAAAGGACTGCCACAAATCAACAAGACAACTAAACTTAAAGATTTGATTAATTTTTGGAAAGAATCAAGAAGAGCTTTTGCTGTAATACCAAAAGAATCTGGAGAATTTTCCCCCGTCTCAGCAAGAAAAATGCTAGAACTTGGAACCAGAATAAAAACCGACATTTCAGTTTCATCATTACCACAAAAGAAAATTGTCAATTTTTCCCAAGACGATTCTTTGGGAAAGGTAATTGATTTGATGTTTAAACACAATGTTCGCAAATTACTATTAGAAAATTCTAAACAATTCATCAGTGACAGAATAATTGTCGGCCATATTTCTCAATTAAATAAATTTGAAAAAGATGTAGATAATTATTTAGATATTCCAATTAAAGATTTATCTTTAGATTATATCCACGAACTAAAAGAAGATGTGCAGTTTGATAAACTTTGTTTTATTATGGATAAAATGAGCCATCCTTTTGTAATCTTCAATGATACTCCAATTAGTCCATGGGACATCTGCCTAGCCTTATCACAAGATATGTCTGCACCGCTTACAACTGGGTATAAAAATATTGTAACTTGTCCACATTGTGGCAAGGATATAGAATAATAAGATTATTTTTTCCAATTTCTAAGGTAAAGCACAGTTCGTTAAAACGGTGGTAATGTACTGGAGGGAAATCATTCATTTAGTGTTCTTTTTTTTTGGTTTTCCTAGATACGTTACATTGACAAACACAAAAATCCATCTATTCGCTCAAAGAATATGAAACTTGACCTTTAATCTTAGACGAACTGGTATGGTTTTGGGACCAGTTTTATTCTTCATTATTTTAGCAATTCCCACTCCGGAAGAAATGCCGGAAATGGCAAAAGGGGTTCTAGCAATTTCTGTTTGGATGATTGTGTGGTGGATAACTGAAGCAATTCCTGTTTATGCTACTGCTTTACTTCCTATTGGCTTGTTACCTGTACTCGGAATTTTACCTGTAAAGGATGTTGCAGCTGAATACATGCATCCCATAATCGTCCTATTACTGGGGATGTTTATGATAGCATTGGCAATTGAAAAATCTGGGTTACATAGGAAAATTGCATTTGAACTAATCTCCTTGTTTGGTTATTCTCCAAAGAGAATAGTCTGGGGTTTTATGATTACTACAGCCTTGATCTCTACGGTAGTGATGAGCACTACAGTTGTTTTAATTTTACTCCCCGTGGCTGCTGTTGTTTTATCTTCTCTTTCAAAATCCAACTTTGCAAATTCTAAAAAATTTAAGACAATCTTTATGCTTGCAATTGCATATTCTTCCTCAATTGGAAGCGTTGCCACATTGATTGGAGCCCCTCCAAATCTCTTATACGCTGGAACAGTCATGGAAATGTTTGCTCACAGAGTAACATTTGCAGAATGGTCAATGTTAGGTACTCCACTTTCAATAGGCATGCTGTTTTTATGTGGACTTTATATGACCAATAAAATAGGAAAAAGCTCAATAGAAACAAATTCTGAAATTAAGAAAATTTTGCTTCATGAAAAATCTCAAGTGGGTAAGATTACTAATGAACAAAAAACTGTATTAGGCGTTTTGCTAGGTGTTTTGATTCTTATGTTTACTACTCCTCTATGGCAGCCACCCGATTCATTCATTACAAATTCTGTAATTGCAATTCTCGGAGGAATCTCCTTGTTTATCTTACCAAAAACAAGATCAGAGAGTTTAATGAATTGGGCAGGAATTGAAAAACTTCCCTATGGATTATTGTTTCTTTTAGGTGGCGGTTTTGCACTATCATTGGCATTTGTAGATTCTGGACTAGCAAATTGGATCGCTGAAGTCTTTTCTTTTGTAGGAAATTATCCATTTGAGTTTGTAATAATAATCCTTGTTACCATGATTATGTTTCTGACAAACGTTAAATCAAATACTGCTACTGCGGCAATATTTATCCCAATTGTTGGAACAATGGCTTTGCTAAATGGTTGGACTCCCCTTCCGATACTTTTTGCAATAACTGTTGCAACTTCCTTTGCATTTCTTTTGCCAATGGGAACTCCTCCAAATGCCCTAATTTACGAAAAAGCTCAAATTTCCATCAGAGAAATGGTAAAAAATGGAATTGTTCTTAATGTAATTGCCATTGGATTAATCTCAGCATTTACTGTTTTTATTTCCACAAACATTTTGCCTTGAAAAAATTAATGGACCGGATGGATCCCGGCACTGTAAAGTTCGAGTTTAGGGTCCAAAATTATATCTAAAACCTCGAAGAATTGGGCGTATATGAAAGATTATTCGACAATAAAGTCCAAGGTCGAAAAATTCTCCAAAGTTACAACGAGGCCAATGTTTGGGTTTCAATGTTTTTCTATAAACAAAAAATTCTTTGTTGGTTTTAGTAACAAGAATTCACATCAAATTATTGTTAGATTGCCAAAAGAAAAACAAGAATTGGCAAAAAAGACTAATGGTATCAAACCCTTTTCTCATGGTGCAAAAATGGGTTGGATAGAAATCAATTCAAAACTAACTACTAGTGCAGGTGCCATGAAATGGATCACCTATGGATACCAGTACGCAAAAGAACTTAGCAAATCTAAATGAGATTTTTTTGTAGTTTTTTTTCAAATTAAAAATATTGAAAATGGACCGGATGGGATTTGAACCCATGACCTTTGCGGGATTTTATCCATACGCAGTGTGAGTGCGTCATCCTAACCACTAGACAACCGGTCCAAACAAATAACAAATTGGGAACTTTTTGTGTCTTTAGGTTATAAAATTTGGTTACTTTTTGACACCAAGAGCACGATTCTTTAATCTAAGGTAGGGATTATGACATTTTCTGCATCTAGAGGCAGCAATGGAGTTTCTAGCACCACAATTAAAACAGATTTTCATATACAAACGCGACTTTTGCGCAATCTGTTTTTTTTCAGGATCAGAAATTGGCATCTTTATCTCTCAAACTATGACTCACTTTTAATTCAATCGCTGGTTTGCTCTAGCTTTCCTGCTAGTAAAACTGGAACTTCGGCAGGTCTTTTTGCTACAGGAATATTTGCCTTGTTAAACATTGCAACTTTTGATTCAGCAGAACCATAGTTTCCATAAACTATTGCCCCTGCATGTCCCATCCTCTTTTCTTTGGGAGCGGCCCTGCCTGCAATGTATGCCACTACTGGTTTTTTAAAATTAATATCCATTATTCTCTGAGCAAGATTTTCTTCTGCATCTCCTCCAATCTCTCCCACTACTACTAATCCTCTTAGTCCTGGAAGGTCTTTTACCATCTCAAATGCATCTGTTAGTCTGGTTCCATTAATTGGATCACCGCCAATACCCAATGCGATGTTTTGTCCAAATCCTGCTTGCGTCAAACTATTTGAAATTTCATAAAGTAAAGTTCCGCTTTTTGATAATAGTGCAATGTTTCCTTGTTTAAAAGGAGATGCCGGCATGATTCCAACCTTGATTACATCTGGAATTATTACACCTGGAGTATTTGGGCCTATCACTGTTGCGCCTTTTTTTGTTGCAAGTTCTATTACTTGCATTGTGTCGCGCACTGGAACGTGTTCTGGAATTGCAACAAGTAGTTTAATTCCTGCCTCTAAGGCGTCTGTAGCAGCCCCCAAAAAGAATTTTGCCGGGACAAATATTATTGAAATTTTAGCTCCGGTCGCATCTACTGCCTCTTTGATAGTATTGTATATCGGGACTCCCTCAAATTTCTGACCTCCCTTTCCTGGTGTTACTCCAGCTGCAACATTAACTCCATAGGCAAGCATATTTTTTGCGTGCACTGAACCAAACGTTCCAGTAATTCCTTGAATAATTATTGGTTTTTTCTTATAGTCAGAGTCTCCTGGTTTTCCCTGAAGAATATCAAAAATTTCAGTCATTTTATTCCCATAACTGCAGCATTAATTGCGTCTTCGACTGAATCAAAAAGCTTTGTCTTTGTTCCTTTGAGCATCTCTTTTGATTTATCAGATTCCGCTCCCTTTAGTCTTGCAAACACCGGGAGATCAATTAGGTTAGTTTCATACGCTTTGATAAAAGCAGATGCTACAACTGTAGTTTTTACAATTCCGCCAAACAAATTTACAAGAACTGCCTTTACCTTTTTCATTTTACTTATTAGAGTAAGTGCTTCATACACCGATTCAGTTGTTGCACCACCTCCAACATCTAGAAAACATGC
>JBFJMG010000053.1:0-6908 GCA_041634015.1 Nitrosopumilaceae archaeon | reverse complement strand
ATTAGTCCAACAAACAAAGATTCAACTGGAAAACCACTTTCAACTTCAATGAGAAGCACAATAGAGCGTCTTCGAACTTGGGATAGTAGGAGTCAAGTACATGAGCCAATTGACAGAAATTTTAGACAGGCATTCAGTGAGCTAGGCAGATTAAAAGACAAACTTACAATTTCAAATTCAGTTTTAGAAAAAGCTGCCTACATTTACCGAAAAGCATTACAAAAAAAACTGGTCCGTGGAAGATCCATTTCTGGTCTTATAGCAGCCTCTTTGTATGCTGCATGCAGAGATACTGAAACACCGAGAACCCTAAAAGATATTGGGGATGCTGCAAATATCAAACGTAAAGACATCGCAAGATGCTATAGACTATTACACAAAGAATTAGACTTGAAGATGCCGGTGGTAAATTCAATTCAATGTGTTTCAAGAATTGCAAGCAAGATAGGCATCTCTGAAAAAACAAAACGTAGTGCATGCCAAGTTCTCAAAGAAGCACAGGAAAGTCATGAATCTGCAGGAAAAGATCCGATGGGACTAGCAGCTGCAGCACTATACCTTTCATGTGTTAAAAACAACGAATCCTTAACTCAACGAGATATCGCAGAGGCTGCCAATGTTACAGAGGTAACAATACGAAATAGATACAAAAGTCTAAAAACAGATAGCACCTTTTCTGAATAAATTTTTTATTGTTTAATCATATCATTTTATTTTGTGATAAAATGGCTGACAAGGAATTTATTGAGTTTGTAAAACATGATTTAAAGAGAATTCAAAGTGATTTGAAAGGATTTTTTGAAGTGTATTATCCAATGCTAAGGGCATCTTGGAATCCAAAAAACGAATCAGATTTTATTACGGGTTGGCTACTTGGAAGTAAGGAACAAGAGTATTCATCAATTTATAACCAAAAAAATAATCAAAGAATGGGTCAGGAGTTACTCTATCATATTCATCAGGAAATTACAAATCAGAAAAAAATTATTCAAAAAGCCATAAGCGATTATCTAGAAGAAAAATCACTCAAGTAATTTTAATTCAATTTTTGAAGAAATGTTTAATATATTATTCTTTTAGTGCTCTTTCTTTGAAGATGCTAGAATTGTACCAACAATATCTAAAATAATCAAGACACCATTCATGAAACATAGGATCATCGCTATAAAACATCTCTGTAATATCCGACTCACCATTCACTGTGGGAAACATTACACATGCTTCTTTTTCATTTAATATCAAAACGGTGTCAAGTGTTTTCATCATCTTTCGTTCAACCAATCCTTTTTCAACTAGTTTTTCAAAGCCAAGTTTTTTTAACAAATCCCTACGACCTTTCGGAATTACTGCAGATTCTGAAAAAATATATTGAAATTTTACACCTTTTTTCACTCGCGATACTACAGGTTCAATCAAATCAAGAGGAACTTCACATAATACTTCATAGATATACTCATTTGCATTTTTGTAAATTGACTTCCAAACCTCAAGAGTATTTGCGACTCCCTTGATGTGTTCGCCCGAGGCAAGTTGTCCTGCACGCATAATGAATTTGTGTGGCAGATTAGTAAAGGTGTGATCTTCAAAGTATTTTCTATTTTGTGCAAAAAATACAAGTGAGGGAACCTGGGTACACATTGTTTTTCCAAACATTGTCAGAGTAAATTTGCCATCCTTGTCTTTTTCAATTAATCCGTGATCCTCCAGTCTTATAAAATTCCGATGAACCTCTTGTTTTGTAGCACCGATTTCTTTAGCCAGAGCAGTGGGCGTGGTTTTTTTCTGTAAAAGCTTGAATAGAATTTCTAGCCTTTGAGAACTAGCTAGCTGTAAAAAATCGCCTGCGGCTTCTTCAAAAAGCTCATTCATAATGTCTAAGCCATTATTTACTCAATAAAAATAATCTGCTAGAATCAGCACTTAGAAAGAGATCACCCAAATATGTTAATTTGAGACAAATGGGTTTTCCTTATCGAACTCAAGTTTTTTCATTCAAAGGATTTCACTTGAAATAATCGTTTATTTGTAGTGAAAGCTTGAAATTAATCTCAGACCAGAGTTAGCAGAGACAAAAAGTGCCGAATTTTATCATCGACCAACAAGCAGAAGACATAGAGGTTCCTGAGAACCTAAGGCTTAATACTTTTTTAAAAGAATTTCATTCTGATTGTCCACACCCTGAATGTAATTTTGGTTTTTATGGATTCGCGTTTGGTCAAGCCCCATTTCCCGTTCCTCAAGTAGTTCAAAAAGCCTTACGAGATAATGCAGACAAGGGAACCTATGCAGGAGTTTCAGGTATTCCTGAATTAAGGAAAGCAATTTCTAGTTACAACAAAGAATATTTTGGATTGGAAATTGATCCATCACAAGTTTATGTTGGTCCAGGAACCAAGGAGCTAATCTTTAATCTTTTAGAAGTTTTACACGGAACTGTTATTTTACCTACACCAGCCTGGTTGGGATATTTACCGCAAATTAGGTTTAGAAAAAAAAATTTTCACATGTTGCCTGTAAGTAAAAATAAAAAAATTACTGCAAATAAATTAGAACATCTGGCTCTGCGCCTTCATGATAGGCAGAAAATTCTGATCTTTAACAATCCGCATAACCCAACTGGATTAGTATATTCCAGATTAGAATTAGAAGAAATTGTTGACGTATGCAGAAGGCAGAACATTATTGTTATTTCTGATGAGATTTATGCACAAACCACTTATGATATGAAAAATTTTACAAGTCTAGCTAAAATTTACCCTGAAGGAACATTTGTTACAAATGGGCTATCAAAATCTCACGCTGCTGGAGGATATAGACTAGGATATGTTATTTTTCCAGAAGATTCGAAGATTCTACAACAGCACTTTAAGAAAATTTTAGCAACTGAATATACGGCTACATCTACTCCGACGCAGTTTGCTGCTATTGCTGGATTTACCAAGAGTAAGGAATTAGATGATTATTTTGAGGTGGCAAGACAGATTCACAGTATGATGGGAATTTATACCTATAATGCCTTGAATCAAATTGAAGGTATTCAGGCGACCAAACCAGAATCAACATTTTATCTTCTTGCAGATTTTAATTTTTATTCAGATGAATTTCAAATGAATAAAATAAACACTTCCCAAAAATTCTCCCAATCATTAATTTCCCATCCATACCACACCGCCATCGTGGGCGGCGATAGTTTAGTGCTAGAGAGAACCGACTATTCAGCCAGATTGGCATTTGTGGATTATGATGGTGAAAAGGCTATGCAAAATTATATCACAAATCCTCCAAAAACTCAATCAGATAGAACAGAGTTCGTTAAAACCAACGCACCTAGATTAGTAAATGGATTAAACATGCTAACTAGATACGTTGATGATTTAAAGAGTAAATCAATCGTGCAGATTACCAAAGCTCGAAATTAAAAAACCTAAGATAATTTGAATAATTCTTTTGAATTTTTAAACATGAGCAAGTCGCGATATTCTTTTTTGATTTTGAGTTTTGCTACAAAATTCAGATAAGAATCCATAGTGCTTATTGGCCAATCAGTTCCATACAGAAGATATCTTGGTTCACCTGCATAACTTATCAGTTCAGCTACTCGATCTCGCATCATTTTTTCAAAATAATGATCAAAATCACCTATTACAAAACCAGAAATATCTGCGTAAACATTTTTGTTTTTGTATAATACTTCTTGTGCATCTTGAAGCCATGGGTTTCCAACATGACACATTACAATTTTGAGTTCAGGATTATCAACTGCAACTTCATCTAAATTAAGAGGGCGAGCATATTTCAGCTTGGCCGTAGGAGAATATGTATCACCCGTGTGAATCATTACAGGTACACCAAATTCAATACATGTATCGTAGACCTTTTGATATCTTTTATCGTATGGATAGTAGTGTTCATACCCCGCATAGATTTTTAATCCTTTTACCATCCCATCTTTTATCCAGGCTCGGTAATTTTTCAGGTCCTCATCAGTATGGTTATCAATTGAAAAACCTGCAACAAGTCCTAAATTATCATATTTTTTGATGGCATCAATTAATTGCGAAGCAGAAGGTCGCTTTTCATTGGTAACATAGGACGATAAAATTAGGGCATAATCTACATTATTACTAGCCATTTCGATTTGCAGCAACCTTAATCGTTCCTCTAGAGATGGAACATTTTCCATTAGCTCATACTGATTTAGGTGTATGTGGCAATCAATAATCATTTTTTATCAATGAAATCGGGATTTTTCCACTCAATAAACGTTGCATAGTTTAAGGAATTTGGATCTTTCAAATAATTTGGCAATATCTTGATAAATTTAAAGCCGTTTCGGAGCTGAAAACAAAGAACTGGTTCTTTAATCATGTGTCTTTTTACCTGCTTGACATATTCCTCTGGGGTGTATTGTTTTGCATATTGATGGTAATTAAATAAGCGTCCACCAGAAATTATCCTGCGTAGATTTAATTTTTTTACAAGATCTTTTCTTGCATTGTATAATTTTGATGCAATTCCTAATCGTCTGTAATCTGGATGTGTTGATACATCAGCTGCATATAATGAATCACCGGATAAATTATGATTCTTAAACAGACTGTTTCCACATGCCTCTCTCCATGTGTGTTCTTTGTACTCAGGTTGCAGGGTTATAATCAAACTACTACAAGAGCCAACAATTTTTCCATCATATTCGGCACAAAACTGTCCCTCTGGAAAAACTTTCAGGTGGGCTTCTAGCTGATGGGGTTTCCAGTAGACACCCTCTGCAGCCATAACCGGAAAAGCCTTTTTTTGTAATTCAACGACTCCAGAAATGTCGTCACGGGTTAGTTGCCTAATTTCTACAAATTTTCTAGTTGCACGTTTTAGCATTTTTTATTGAGAAATACTGTATAGGAGAAGAGAAATTTAATCTATTCTATTTTTAAAAAGGCACTCTGTTGTGAAATCCTATGATTCTAAAACATGAATCAAGTCTCTTAGTTTTCTTCTTGACTTAGGAGGACGTTGCTTGTCAGGATAACCAATGCACAGAATTGAAGAGGGTTTAAGGTCCGTTCCAATAATTTTTTTTACGGCATCTTCATTTAGCATTCCGATCCAAATTGAGCTTAAACCCACAGCTGAAGCTGCCAGTTGGGCATAAGCTGCTGCCAGGGTCGCGTCCTGTAAGGAAAATTTTGCCAAAATATCCTCACGAAACTTCATTTTTACTCGTGATGGATTCATACAAAAAACCAAAACCACGGGGGCAGCTACATATGGTTGCCTGTTTGCTGCTTCCACAAGAGCTTCTTTAATTTTTTTATCTTTAACATAAAATACTTCAAAACCCTGAAAGTTTCCTGCACTTGGGGCAGTATCAGCTGCTGCAAGAATCTTGTCGATCTTCCAGTCCTCTACTACGTGGGAGTGATCAAATTTTCGGGTTGAACGTCGGGTTGAAATTACCCTAAAATAATCAGAGTCAGATATTTTTTCAGATTTTTTATCCGATAAAATTGCACTTAAAAGAGATTGCTTTGTTTGTTTTTTTGGTGCATCTTTGATATCTTTTGATAATTTTTCGTGATGAGGGCTGGGATAGAATTCTTTTGATTTTATCGTAAGATTTTTTACATCATGTGGAATTTTCCTATATTCTAAAACTTTTTCCCTAAGCAAATCAGTTGCCACTTCCATATACCTATCATCTTTAAGTCGGAATTGAGTTACATCTGAATTTATCAGAATTGAGCTGAACTCATCTTGGAGTTCTACTTTTCCCGAAGATTCCTTTGATAGTAATTCTGTGAGCTCATCTAGTTCTGATTTTCCTAGTATTACAACATCAGAGTCATCTTCGTCAATTCCCTGCCAAACAAGGCGGGCACCATCTTTTGATGTATATGATTCTTCAATTCCTGAAAACTCAGACATTACTGCAAATTGTAAGATAAAATAAAAAAAGGTTGTCGCTAGCCAAATAATCCACTAGCAACAAGATAGGCTCCAACACCCATTCCAATCACTACACCTATACCGATGCAGATCAAGTCGAACTTTACGACTTTTTTGAACGGGGCGTGAACCATTTTGTCCCATGTTGATGTTTGTGTTTGATTCATGGTTATACTATAGCGTTAGTTATTCATAGAATATGGTAAATGTTTGAGATTACGAGTAAGCTAGGTAGCTTACCAATATAGGCACAAACAATAGACTTGTTAGCAGTGTTGCTTAATTTTGAAACTTTTAGCTAAAGTTTTGTTCTTTTTGATTAGGAAAACCAACAATGTCAAGTGTAGCTACTGAAATTTTCATCTTACCATTTGAATTTTTTATTTCTTCTAACAAGAGATTGTTTATTTTGTTTCGCATAGTGGTTCTCTGTCTTGCTTCAGCTGTATACCTTATTTTTACCAGAATTTCTTTCTCAGTCGGAATCATACTAATAAAAGGTGTTATCCTATTTTCTCCAACATAATACTTTTGGCCTAGTTTTTCAATGCTTATTTTGGCATTTTCTGCTGCTAATTTAGTTTCATTTTCTACAATTTCAAAAATTTTATCGTATGCATATTTGTAATCGCTTTTGTAATCAAGAGAAAGTGAGATCTCATCCCAAATGTAGTTATGGTCTTTGGTATAATTGTTAATGGTGGTTCCCAAAACAACCCCGTTAGGTATTGTTGTAATCCTACCGGTAGGTAGATCTGCAGAAATCCACTCCCTTGTTTCAAGAATTGTTGTATAAAAAATTCCGATGTCAATAACATCGCCTGTCTTTCCAGTCATCTCTATTCTATCACCAACAGTGTAAATTCTGTTAAGATAGATGAAAATCCCCCCAGCCAAATTTTTTATTACATCTTGTAATGCAAATGCCACACCAGCAGAAACCAAGCCAAATGCAACTGTGACGT
>JBFJMG010000052.1:0-6936 GCA_041634015.1 Nitrosopumilaceae archaeon | reverse complement strand
TGCATATCCTAATGCAGCGGGTCTTGCAGAATCAGGTACAGGAATTACAAGATCTACGTCTTTTAGAGGAAATTTTCTTGCCAGATGTTGACCAATTTTTTTTCTTGCCAAGTAAATATTAGTTCCTTCCATTTTGCTAGTAGGATGTGCAAAATATGTAAATTCAAAAGAACAATGACATCGCTTGTTATCATCAGAGAACATCTCAGTTTCCATTCCACTTTTACTAAGCTTGATTAACTCCCCCGGATTTACATCTCGAATTAATTTTGCCCCAACTGCAGACAAAGCCGAAGATTCGGATGCAATGATATAGGAATTATTGTCTTCTTTTTTACCTAAAACCATCGGTCTAAAACCTTTTGGGTCTCTTGCAGCATAAACAGAATTATCATCAGATAAGAAAGTAAAACAGTAAGAACCAATCATCTCATTTTTAAGAACAGATAATGCACTGGAAAATTTACCTTTTTCAGAGATTAATGAAACTAATCGTTGGGCAGCAACTAGAGTATCACTTGCGTTTTGAGGGGTGAAAGTACACCCACCTACTAGATTTGAAAGTTCTTCAACATTTGATATGGTGCCATTATGAGCTACACATAGATCCTTTATTTTGAGGGGCTGTGCATTTTCCAGATTACTTTTTCCAATGGTGGAATATCGCACATGACCTATTGCAGCAGATGAAGAATATTCTTCAGAAATTTTTTTAAATTCCGATGATGATGCAGAAACCAAACCTATTTTTTTTAAAGGGGTTTTTTTTGGGATTGCAATACCCCAAGCTTCCTGTCCCCGATGCTGTAGGGCTCTTAAGGCATCAAAAGCCATCGGGATGACATTGGCACCCTCAAGTGAGAAAATACCTATTACACCGCAGTTTTCTTTAACCACGAAGTATCGCCTCCAAAGAGTTTTCCCATGTATTTTTGGCCGTTTTTAATGGAATTTTTACTACATTCTTTGAATTATTAAGAAACTCAATTTGATTTTCTGTAAATTTTCCTATCAGATCAAAACTTAACTTTGCTTGTGATAAAATGCTTTTGATTTTTTTGAGATCAGTTTTTTTTACAACTAATAGGTACCTAGAATGGCTCTCCGAAAACAAAATTTTTTGTGTGGATAATTTTGTATTTGGAATATCAGAAATAGAAATTTTACATCCAATATCGTTTTGTATACAAATTTCAGAAACTGCAATTGCCAATCCTCCCTTTGAGCAATCGTGTGCACACTTTACTAGTCCTTTTTCAATTAGATTTAAAACTGCATTCATGTTTTTCTTAGATTCTACAAAATCAACCTCGGGGCAATTCCCTCCCTTGAATTGGTGGATGTAATTGTAAAATTCAGAGCCTCCAAGCTCATCTTTTGTTTTTCCTAGAATTAGAAGGAGATCATTTTTTAAAATAGTTTTTTTTAGCAATGGTTTATCAGCAATACCTAACACTCCTATTAACGGCGTAGGTTTTATTGGTCCTTTTGGAGTTTCGTTGTATAAACTGACTTTGCCACCAACACATGGAATGTCAAATTCCTTGGCAAAATCACTTAACCCTTTCACTGATTCCAAAAATGTCCAAAAAATTTCTGGGTCTTCTGGGTTTCCAAATTGTAAATGATCAACCATTCCGATTGGCTTTGCACCAGTACAAACAACGTTTCTACATGCTTCCTCAAAACATCCAATTGCCCCATTCCTTGGATCAAGATAGCAATGACTAGGGTTGCCATCGATTTTTACTGATAGGAATTTTTGATTATCAAGACGCAATACCGCAGCATCAAAACCTGGTTTTATTACTGTCCTAATTCCTACCTCATGGTCATACTGAGAATAGACCCATTGCTTACTTGCAATATTTGGACTTGATAGCAAATCTAAAAGGGATTTCGAGTAATTTTTTGCTTCAGCAATGGTATCTATTGGAATTTTATCCAAGTATCGAGGTTTTTTTGCCTCTCTATCAAGTAGTGGTGCATTTGCTACAATTTGAGTAGGTAAATTAGCAAACGTTTTTTCTCCTTTTTTGATATGCATAATATTATCGGATTTTACCATACCAATGGTTGAGCACTGAATTCGAAATTTATCACAGATTTTTTTTAATTTTTTTATCTTTTGTTTATCAGTAATTATTAACATCCTTTCTTGAGATTCAGAAACCATTATCTCATCTGCGCTCATTCCTGGTTCACGAGTATGAACCTTGTTTACATCAAGTTCTATTCCAATCCCTAGAGCATCTGCTGTTTCAGAAACAGCACATGATAGTCCACCCCCACCCAAATCTTTCATTGCCTTTATGAGTTTAGAATTTCTTGCTTCAAGAATCGCTTCGATGATCAGTTTTTCAATAAAGGGATCAGGGATTTGAATAGCTGACCTGTCTTCTGCTTCCAACGAATCAGAAGCAAATTGGGACCCGCCTATTCCATCTCTACCAGTAGCACCTCCTATCAATACTACAACATCGCCCCTTTCTGCATGGTTTTTAATCAAACGATCTTTTTTTCCAAAACCGATTGCTGCAACATCAACTAGCGCATAATCTGTATAGCTTTCATCAAATTCAATTTCACCACCAATAGTAGGAATTCCTAAGCAATTCCCATAATCTGCAATTCCCTTAACTGCATTTTTGAATAGCCAACGCGCATGAGGATCCTTTTTGATATTCCCAAATCGTAATCCATCCAAAATTGCTATCGGTCTTGTTCCTGCAGATAAGATATCTCTTATTACTCCACCCACTCCTGTTGCTGCACCGCCATAGGGCTCAACAGCAGAAGGATGATTATGACTCTCAATGTGAACTGTAACAACATAACCATCACCAACGTCTAAAACCCCTGAATCAAATCCCTTCTCATATATCACAGAAGGTCCCTTCATAGGAAGTAGCTTAAGATGTTTTTTTGATGATTTGTAGGAACAATGTTCAGACCATTCGGCAGCAACAATGTTTAATTCAGTCGGAGTAGGTTTTCTTCCAATCTTGGATTGGAGATATTGTAATTCTTGGGCCTCTAGACTCAATTTGAAATCCCCATTGTGGAAATAAGTGATTTAAAAATAAGCGAGGAAGGTTTCGCATCATAGGGATTGATTGCTTTTTCTGTTGCCCGTTCGGGGTGGGGCATCATTCCCACCACATTCTTATCTTTATTACAAATACCTGCAATCCTAAAAGAAGATCCATTTACATCGTGTTCATATCTAAATACAATTTGTTTATTCTTTTTTAGATCTTGCAGGGTTTTATCGTCAGCATAATATCTGCCCTCTCCGTTTGCAATTGGAATTGGAATTTTTTGATGTATTTTTAATTTATTTGTGAAAGGAGTTTGGTTATTTTCAACTATTAGATTTGTCCACTTACACATAAAATTCAACGAGGTGTTTTTCAATAAAACCCCAGGGAGTAATTGTGACTCAACGAGAATTTGAAAACCGTTACAAACTCCTAAAATTGGAACTCCTTTTTCTGCTAATTTTTTTATGTCTTTGATAATAGGACTGTGAGCAGCGATAACTCCTGCTCTTAGCCTATCACCATACGAAAAACCTCCGGGTAGAATAACAGCGTCGATATTTTTTGGGAGGTTTTTTTCGTGCCAGAAAAATTCGGCATTTATTTTAAAGACATCAGTTAAAACATGAAACATGTCGCGATCACAATTACTTCCAGGAAAGACGATTACGCCAACCTTCACATTCTTACTAAAACCATGCGTTATTTAATCTGAAGTAAAACAAAAAATTTTATTCCAATAGAATTCAAGTAAGGTATGGCCCAAATCAGGGATATTATGCAAAAAAATGTAATAACCATAGATTTGGAAAAATCTGCACTAGATGCAGCAAATCTACTTTCTGAAAAAGATATTAGTTTTTTGATAATAATTCAAAATGGTAAACCTATAGGATTAGTTACAGAAAGGGATTTTTTAAAAAAAGTTTCTGCGAAAAACAGATTGGCCTCAGAAATTGCTCTTTCGGAAATAATGTCAAAAAAGTTCAGATCTGTTGAACCTTCAACTGATATTGAGGATGCAGTGCAAAAGATGCTTAATAACAATATACGACGTCTCGTGGTAATCGAGGATGAAAAATTGGCAGGAGTAATTACACAAACTGATTTAGCAAGTTATCTTCGAAGTAAGCTTTTGATAAAAGGCACTATGGAAAATATAGAAACAAAAAATTAGATTTTAACAACATCGATTGTAACTTGGCTTACCATAGGGTTGTAAATTCGTAAGTCGTCACAAATTTTTTGAATGGTTTTCTGAGCAATTTTTTCATTTTTTTCCTCTATGAAAAATTTTATTAATTTTGCGGATTTAATTTGAGAAACTGATGATACGTTTCGCTTTAGGACTAAATCATTTAGTATTGTTTGCCCTTCTGGATCGCTAATTCCCGGTTTATTTTCAATGGTTACTCGCACTTCATATTGTGTCATGTTTGTTAAAATTAATCAAAACATAATATAGTTATCCAAATTACTTTAGAGATTTTCAGGGATAATTTTTCTGTCTTTAATATTATCAGGGTTTGTATTTTTTTAGTCCTTCTTCAACAACTTTGTTCAAAACATTTGAAAAACTCACAGATTTGACTGATGACCTTATCAATTTGGCTTGAATTCCTCTTAACTTTTCGACATTCGCTTCATTCATTACTACAGTAATTCGAACACTCATTATGAAAGTAATATACTTCTCATATTAAAGGAATCCGACATCGCTAATTGATTGTTATTAAGGATTAGTTTTTTTAAATGATTTTCTTACTAGGGATAAGGTATAGATAACAGAAAAAAAAATTTAATGTAAATTGGTCCGACAGAGATACTGGAAACTTACGGCAGATGAAGTAGAATCATTTCATTACAATCAAGACAAATTACTAAACTGGGATGCAAAACTAATTCGAGAGCCCGAAGAAGATGCAATCTTTTTTGGAGTCTTTCAATATCGGCATGGCACACCCCACGACTATGAAAGCTACAAAGGAATTACCTACTATCACAACCATATTGATAAAAAAGAGCTAAATGAAATTACCAAATTTTTGAAAAAAAGGTTAGGAGGTTCTGAAATTGAAAAAGGGGAACGGATATTCCTCAAAGATTCAAAGGCGATTTATTCGGGAAAAGAGATAGCTGGCCTTGCAAAAGAGCTCGAATCCACCTTTAATGCCAAGGCAACACTCACCCTGGAATTTGATGGGCTTTCTGACGAAGAGAGAAAAGCATCAGGACTTCCTGATGCTAAATTGTTACCAATACCCGGAAAATAATGAATCAAAATTAAAGAGAAACGGCGAATCAATTTTCGATAATATAATATATTATAGATAGAAGTATTCAAGATCTCATATGTCAGAGTTTCAAGAACTTAGTAAACATTTTGAGGAATTACGAACACGAATTTTGAGAATAATAATAATAATTGGAGTAATTACAGTTTTTCTTCTTACGTTTCATGCAGAGGAATTTTATTTTTCTGGAATAATGTTATACTATCCAACACCAGAACCGCTTAACAACATAGCCGCACAAATAACTGACTATATGCGAAGTAATTTGGTTCCGGCAAATGTACAACTAATACAAACCGCTCCTGGACAGGCATTTTTTGCACAGGTTTACATCGCAGCATTAATTGGGTTTGTATGCGCAATGCCTGTAATTATCCGGGAAGCCGTTGAATTCTTACGACCGGCATTAAAGGAAAGAGAGATTTCCATTAGCAAGTCAATATTTGTTCCATCTGTAGGACTTTTCGTGGCAGGGTGTATTTTTTCTTATATGTTGGTAATTCCATATATTTTGGAATTTCTGTATAGATATGGCGAGTCAGCTGGCCTAGTTACCTTTTTGAATGTAATTGATTTTGTCTCGTTTGTTTTACAATTTCTTTTGGCATTTGGAATTTCATTTCAACTTCCCATGATTATGTATGCCACCACTGTAGCAGGGTTAACTGAAACCTCTTTTTGGAGAAAAAATATCAGATATGCTATTGTCATTATTGTAATTTTTGGAGCGGTGATAACCCCAGATGGAAGCGGCGTTACAATGTGGTTTATTGCAGGTCCTATGATTGCACTTTACCTTGCAGGAATGGCAATCATTGAAAGAAATGAAAGGAAGAAAAAACTAGATTTACAATAACTAAACTTCCAAAACCCATGAGTATTTCCTAGTTAACATTTAAATGATAATTCAAGAAAATATGTATAAGGATGTTTGACTTCAGTATCAGCAATTTCATTGCAGGCCAAGAATGGATTTTCATAATAATTATTGCTGTTGTTTTAATTTTTGGGGCAAAAAAAATCCCAGAACTTGCAAAGACGTTTGGAAAGGCTAAAGGCGAATATGAAAAAGGAAAGATTGAGGCAGACAAAGAGTTAAAAGATTTTAAAGAAACCCAAGAATCAAAAAAAGATTAGTCTTCCACTAATTTTGCAAACTCATCCATTAAGGTCTCAAGATCCTTTTGCAATTTGGATTTAGCAAAAAAACCTATAATTCTTAACGCACCATTTAATTTAATATCCGCATTAACAGAAATCTTCGTTCCACCATCAACAGTTTCGTATCTTTCTAAAAAATGACTTCCTTTAGCGTCTCCTCCAATAACAAAGACCTCATGGATTTCAGGATAACGGGTAACGTGTTTGGTCATCATCACTAATTCTTTGCTAGAAATTTTTACGTGTTGTTCTACCACTGCAACATTGTCTCTCACCGAGAGGACTCTAATAGATGGAAACCTTTTTGGAAGAATTTTTTGAAATTCTTCATAATTTGTAATTGTATCAAAAACTTTGTTTCTATTAGCTTTTACAATTTTTTCAAAATTAATTTTTGGCAATTGAGAATATCAAAAGGAGCCCCATCTAGGGTATAAATC